>CALVJC010000050.1 GCA_944331945.1 uncultured Bacilli bacterium | reverse complement strand
TATTCTGTTTTTTCGTTATAATAAGAATAGCAAAAAAGGTTGTTTATTTCAATTGTAACAGACCAAATGACTTAGATACTCTCTAGGTCATTTTTATATCGTTTCAAAAACTGTCCGGTTGTAAGTGTTTTAGACTAGAAAATTTAAATAACAGAGAATAATGGTAAAAAAGAATGAAAGAATAGATAGAAGGTAAGCGCTTTCATTCTTTTATTTTGTGTAAAATGATGGAAAAAAGTCGAACAAAAGAAAAAAACATGCTATAATCATAATAGGAGGGACAATATGGTAAATAGAATTATTTTAAACGGAACTTCTTATTTTGGTTATGGTGCAAGAGAAAAACTTGCTGAAGAAATCAAAACAGAAGGATATAAAAAAGTTTTTGTTGTAACAGATCATTCTCTAATGGAATCAGAAGTTGCTACAAAAGTATTAACAACGCTAGAACAAGCTGGAATTCCGTATGATGTTTATATGGACATTAAACCGAATCCAAATGTTGAAAATGTTCTAGAAGGACTTTCAAAATTAAAAGAAAGTGGAGCCGACTTAATGGTAGCGGTAGGTGGAGGAAGTGTCATTGATACCGCGAAAGCCATCAGCATCATTATGACCAATGAAGAGTTTTCTGATGTGGTAAGTCTTGATGGTACGGCTTCTACCAAAAACAAAGGTTTTCCTTTGATGGCTTTACCAACTACTGCTGGAACGGCTGCGGAAGTAACCATCAATTATGTCATCACGGATGATAAGAGAACGAAAAAAATGGTTTGTGTCGATCCGCATGATATTCCTATCGTTGCATATATCGACCCAGAACTTATGGCTGGTATGCCTAAAAGTTTAGCAGCCGCTACGGGAATGGATGCCTTAACGCATGCTATGGAAGGATATATCACGAAAGCTCATTGGTTAATGACCGATATGTTTCATAAACAAGCGATGAACTTGATCTATCATAACTTGGAAAAGGCTGTCAATGAAAAAGACAAAGATGCCATTGAACAAGTAGGCTATGGTCAATATATCGCTGGAATGGGCTTTTCGAATGTAGGTCTTGGAATTGTTCATTCTATGGCTCATTCGCTTGGAGCTTATTTCGATACACCTCATGGTTTGGCGAATGCTCTTTTATTACCCCATGTCTTAAAATGGAATGGAGTAGTATGCCCAGATCGCTATCGTGATATGGGACGGGAGTTTGGCCTTAATATGGATAACTTGAGTGATGAACAAGCCATTGATAAAGTGGTCGAGGCAGTGCGTAATCTTGCCATTGCCGTAGGAATTCCTCAAACCTTAAAGGAAATCGGAATCCCGAAAGATTCCTTAAAGACCCTAGCGCATCAAGCAATCAACGATGTTTGTACTGGTGGAAATCCAAGAGAAGTAGCCGAAGAAGACATACTCGCTTTATATTTAGAAGCGTATGAATAAAAGAAAAAAAGAAGAAAAGAGGTAGAAAAATGTTAAAAACACAAGTAGGGTATAGTACCCAAGAAAACAGTTTCGCATCTGGTGCCGAAACAGCAAAACAAGCTTGTAAAGCCATGAAACCAAAATTAGGTATGCTTTACACATCTGTATTAAACGATCCAAAAGAAGTCATCAAAGGAGTTCGTAGTGTCATGAAAAATGCTCCTATCATTGGTTGTACTTCAAGTGGAAGAATCATTACCAACGATGGAATCATCTCAAGTGAAAATGGTTTTTCTGGTATGATGGCCTTTGATGATAAGAGTATGAAAATTGGGGTTGCCTGCCATGAAGCTGGAAAAAATGCTCGTGAAATTGGTCGAAAAGTTGCTCGAGCTGCCGTAGAAAATGCCGGAGAAAATTATTCTCCAGATTACTTCTATATGGTAGCAAGTCCAAAAGAAGAAGAAGATTACCTTCTTGGAATTCAAGATGTCATCGGACCAGTTCCTTTCTTTGGTGGAAGTGCTGCAGATGATACTGTAGAAGGAAAATGGAGTGTCTTCTGCAACGACAAAGTATTTAGTGATGGAGTCGCTGTTGCTTTCTTCTATACCGATAATGAAATTGAAACCGTTTACACGGGAGCTTATCATGAAACTGATAACGTAGGAATTATTACCGAAGTAAAAAATGATCGGACTCTTGTTAGCATTGATGGAGTAGCCGCTTTAAAGAAATATGCGGACTGGACAGGTAAAAAAGTCGATGAATTAAAAGGAAACGACTTACTAGCAGCTTCTATTACCAAACCACTTGGAGTAAAAGACCCACTAGGAAGCTTAACGGTTGTAAGACATCCGATGTTTGGAGATGATCATGGAACAAAAACTCCAAATGATGATACGATGAATCTTGGAAATAAATTAGTAGAAAAAACAGCAATTATTCAGTTGGAAGCAACAGTTGATGAATTAATTCAATCAACGAAAACTACCCTTGATGAAGTAAATCGCCGGATGGATCATAAAGTAGCTGGTTATTTCTTAGTTCACTGTGGCGGAAGAGCCCTTGGCATTGGCGATCGTCTTGATGAAGTTTATGCAAATCTTTCGAAAGCTTCAAAAGGAGCACCTTTCTTAACCATCTTTACCTTTGGAGAATATGGTTACGAAGAACATTCAGCAAACATCTGCGGAGGACTTATGTTATCCTTTACCGCATTTGGGGAAGAATAAAAGGAGGATACAATGCAAAATTTAGTTGGCGGAAAACATGTTGGTGCTAGCAATGGAGCAGTCATTGAAATTACCAATCCGGCTACCGGAGAATTTCTTGATACTGTTCCAAACACCACGGAAGACGATGTAGCAGTATGTATAGCAGAAGCAAAAAAAGCCCAACCCGCTTGGGCAAAAATGCCATTACACGAAAGAGGAAAAATTCTATATCGCTTTGTTGATATCATTGAATCACATGCGGAAGAATTGGCTCAACTTTTATCAAAAGAAACAGGGAAACCAATCAAAGAAGCTCGTGCAGAAATTGGTAATACAAGAACCTTTGTTGCCGGCTATGTAGAAAAAGCCAAACACGAATATGGTAACGTGATTCCCGCTGGAAGTGAAGCAGGGCAAGAGCACACCATTCAAATGACGGTCCAACAACCGCTTGGCGTAGTCGCTTGTATTATTCCTTTTAACTTCCCTTGTGATCTTTTTGGTCAAAAGGTACCAAGTGCTTTAATTATGGGGAATAGTGTCATTGTAAAACCATCGACTTATAATCCTTTAACGCTCCATAGATATTGTGATTATATGATGGAAGCAGGAGTTCCTGCTGGAGTCATTAACTGTATCTCAGGAGATGGTCCAACAGCTGGAGAAGCACTAGCAAAAAGCAAAGATGTCGCTTTAATTAGTGTAACGGGTAGTACCGCAGTTGGTGCTGAAGTTATGGGTAACGCTGCCAAAAATATCATGCATGTAATGTTAGAATTAGGTGGAAACGATGCCTTTATTGTCATGAATGATGCTGATTTGGATCTTGTTATGAAAGAACTTGTCTGGGGACGTCTTTATAATACCGGTCAAGTTTGTTGTGCAAGCAAACGTTTCTTAGTACAAAAAGGAATCAAAGACGAATTTTTACGTCGGGCTATTGAAACCGTGAATAGCTTAAAAGTAGCGATGCCTCAAAGAGAAGATGCTGATATTGGTTGCTTAATCAACGAAAAAGCAGCTCTAAAAGTAGAAGAACAAGTTAAAACAACCATTGAACAGGGAGCAAAACTTGTTTATGGCGGTAGAAGAAATGGTGCTTTCTTTGAACCAACCATTCTTGATAACGTAACAAAAGAGATGGATGTTATGAAAGACATGGAAATCTTTGGACCAGTTATTCCAATTTGTACCTTTGATACCCTAGAAGAAGCCATCGAAATTGCTAACCAAAGTAGTTATGGACTTTGTGGCAACATCATGACTAGCGATATGAAAACAGCATTTAAAGCTTCGATGGAATTAGAAGTTGGAGGTGCCGTTATCAATGGTGCAAGCTTCTTCCGCGCTGCCGAAATGCCATTTGGAGGTTGGAAACATTCCGGTATTGGAAATGAAGGAATTTCAACCACTCTAAAAGAAATGAGTAGAACAAAGACCATTGTTTTGAAGAATATCTTAGACTAGGCTTAAGGATTGACTTAAGTCTTTTCTATTGTCAAAAAAGGAACTTTGTATTATAATATAACGCAATGAAAGAGGAGATAATATGTTAGAACCAAAGACAAGAGAAGATTTAGATAGGGAAATGGAAAACTTAGAACATAGAATTGATAGTATTTTAAGATACATTTCAGACAATCCAACAAGTGATCCAAACGCTTATGAAATGAATGATGTGATGTTTGAATTAGCTGACATTGGTTTTTTTGGAAGAAAATTTGAAGGAGAGCCTTACGCTTTTCTATATGATGAAAAATATACGAAACTAAAAGAAAAGTTTGGTGGAATGATGCAATATCGTCTTCCTCAACTAATTTCTGAGGAGCAAGGAATACATGCAACGCATTTATATGACTACTTTAATGAATCTGAAAGAAATATGGCAACATTAAATAGACTTGCTTTTGATAACGGAAGAAAAACAAGAGAATTATTTGATTCTATTTGTGGAGTAGATTTATATATTCACCAAAGAAAAAGAGATCTAAAAAAACAAAATAATATGTCTGAACTAATTTATACAAATACGGTTGAAAATACCAGAATCGTTTTAGACTATGAAGAATATAAGGAAAAAGCCAGTGAAGAATTAAGACCTTATCAAACAAGAGATGCTATTGTAGAAAACATATATAGTGAAATTCAAAATAACTACAATAAATCTCTAACAGAAACTTTAGCAGCAGAAAAAGATAACAACAAAAAAATGTAATGATTCAAATATGAAAAACTGCCAACAACTAGTTAGCAGTCTTTTTTTGAATCATTTTTTCAAGGAAACAAATGAGGCTGTTGAGAAATTAAGTAAATGATTTCTGAACATTTTTTCTAAGTTATTGGAAAGTCAAAAAAAACATTAATATCAATTCTTCGGAATACCTTACTAGTCTTAACAAACACATCAGATAGAATTAGTCAAACCAGAAAATAAGAGATGAAAAGAATTAGAAAAAATGAAAAACATTATCCATTAGACAAGAAAAAATAGGTTAAAAATAAAATACTAACCTATTTTTGGTTCTCAAAGATTAATCCATTGTAATACTTCCAAGCAAGCACCCGAAAGGCCAATTTATCAATTAAACTCTCATCAATTGTTTGAACTTCAAGGGCTTTTTTGATTGAATTGATACTCTCTTCATAATCCGTAGTAATAATTAAATCATTTCCTGCTAAGACTGCTTTTACCGCAGCATTATCCATAGAAGATACCGCTCCCATTGCAATGTCATCTGTCATAATAATACCAGTAAAACCAAGCTCATTTCTTAAAAGATTATGAACATCAGTAGATAAAGATGCTGGATTATCAGGATCGATATTTGTG
>CALVJC010000049.1 GCA_944331945.1 uncultured Bacilli bacterium | reverse complement strand
GAGTCAAGCGTCTGTTGTAACTTATATTTGTGGAATAGTTATCGTATTATGTGGAATTGGTCTTGTGCTATACAATGTCAAAGAACATAAGAAAAAGAAGAGAAAGTAGATGAATACTTTCTTTTTTTCTTGCTATTTTCTCGATTTGATTTTACAATAGATATATAGTGTAGGATAAGAAAGAAGGAGAAATATGAAAAGGAAAGTTCAAGTTATAAAGAAGAGTAAGAGTAAAAAAACGTTATGGATTAATCTTGGCTTGTTAGCTATTATTTCTTTTTGTGCTTTTCTCATGGTGTTTACGGGGAAGACCATGGCTGCTGAAACAACTCCCCCCAATCAATTTTATGGTACGGTGTTAGCACATGAAGATTCTCCTTTTACAGCACAGGGAGTTATGACTATGCTTGGGGTATATGGTTCACAGCAACCAGTTTATTGTATGAATCATGATAAGGATGCTCCGGGAGATTATAATGATATTGGTTCACAAGGTGATTTAATGACTTTGGATCAGCAGACGCCTATGGATGCTGGTATGGCTTATATCTTACAAAATGGCTATCCTAATGCGAATCCAACAGGGGATCCTTCCGCTACTGCTTTTGAACAGTATAGTGTTACGCAGTGGGCTGTTTGGATTTATTTGTATGATACGGGTCAAGATAATAGTGGAAAAACGGCTTTTCATAGAGAAGGAGTCTTAACGGAGTATGGCAATCTTAGTACAGCAGTAAGTAATCTAGTTAATGGAGCTAAAAATGCTAGTAGTCAACCAATTGAGGAAAGTTTGAGTTTCAATGGTACGGCGACAATTAGTCCTTCTAATGATGGAAATAGTTTTGAAACTTCGATGATTGGTATTAATGCTTCTTCTAATTTATCTAGTTATAAAGTGACAGTTACTGCTCCTAGTGGTTTTTCGGTTGTGACTAGTTCGGGAAGAACTATTTCGGGTAGTGATTTAGCTAGTTATAGTTTTTCTCCTTCGGAATCTTTTCGAATTGTAATTCCTACTAGTTCGATTAGTTCAAGCAACCGGACCGTTTCTGTTAAGGTAACAGGTACTTTTACCAATAATGTTTATTATCGCTATCTTCCACCAGAGGGAACGAATGTTCAAAAAGCTACGATTAGTGTTGTGTATGCGGTAAATTCAGAAAAAGAAATTCCAATGCAAGTTACTATACCAGTCGCTAAGTTAAGTGTTTTAAAAGTGGATGCGGATACTGGGGAACCAATTGCTGGAGCAATTTTGCAGTTAAAGGATAGCGAAGGAGAAACAATTGAAGAATGGGTTACGACCACGGAAGCGAAAGTATTTGATCAGTTGCTTGCTGGTTCTACTTATACGGTTGAAGAAGTAAGTCCGGCGACAGGATATGTCAATCAGGATGAAAAAGAGTCTATTACTTTAACGGCTGCAAATAGTGATACGCCGGCTGTTATTAAAATGGAAAATGAAGTGACCAAGATTCAAGTAGGAAAGATTGACCTTAATACTGGAAACTATATTGCGGGGGCAACTTTGCGAATTATTAATCAGGCGACAGGGGAAGTTTATTTGGATAATATTGTGACGGCAGATGAGCCAACCTTGATTACGAAGATTCCAGTGGGAACTTATATCTTACAAGAAGTGGCGGCTCCCGCAGGATATGTATTAAATCCAACTTCTTTGAGGTTTACCGTAACAAATACAGGAAGTGTTCAACAAGTCTTTATTAAGAACAATTATACTTATGTTAGTATTGCAGATCAAAAGATTAGTATTGACTTATCGATTGCTGGCTTTAAGTTAGAAATTAAGAATAGTGCTGGAGAAGTAGTCGATAGTTATACGAGTGATGGAAAAGTACATACGACAGAAGAGTTAGAAGTTGGACGCTATACGATTGAAGAAGTGGAGGCGCCAGCAGGATATATTTGTTATCCAACACCGATTGAAGTATATGTACCAGAAAAAGGAACGGTAGCAGCAAATGAGATTTACTTCCCGAATGACTATACGAAAGTTCAAATTAGTAAAGTTGACATTACAACGAGTGAAGAATTACCGGGAGCGGAAATAGAGATTCGAAATGAAGATGGAGAAGTAGTAGAGAAATGGACTTCGAGTGATACTCCACATCAGATAGACCGATTACCAGTCGGAAGTTATGAGTTAGTCGAGACAATTGCTCCAGAAGGATACCAATTACAAGAGAATTCAGTTCAGTTTGAAGTACTTGAAACAGGAGAGATTCAAAGTACTGTAATGTATAATGAGCCAAAGATAGAAGTGCCGGATACGGCAAGTCAAGCGTCTGTTGTAACTTATATTTGTGGAATAGTTATTGTTCTATGTGGAATTGGTCTAGTTCTATATAATGTCAAAGAACATAAGAAAAAGAAAAGAAAGTAAGTAGCTTAAAGTGTATTTTATAAAAATACACTTTTTGTTTGTGTTAACAAAAAAAAGTTGACAACAATTTTTCTATATACTATAATAGAAGTCGAGTTGAAAGAAGAAAGGAGGATATTTATGGCTGTAAAGATTAGACTTACTAGAATGGGAGCAAAGAAAAGACCATTTTATCGTATTGTAGCGACGGATAGTAGAACGAAACGTGATGGAGAATATCTTGAACAAATCGGAACTTATAATCCTATTGAAGCGAAAGATAATGTTAAAATCAACGAAGAAATCGCTCTTAAATGGTTAAATCAAGGAGCAATTCCTTCTGATACGGTACGTAGTTTATTCCGTCAACAAGGAATTATGAAAAAATTTGCAGAAGCAAGAGATAAAAAGGATAAGTAAGAATGGATTTAAGAGAATTAACGGAAAAAATAGTAAAAAGTTTAGTCGTACATGAAGATGCTGTTTCCGTAAAAGAGTTTCCGAGTGAGGAAGAAAATACTTGCGTGTTAGAGGTACTTGTTCATGAAGAAGATATTGGAAGAGTTATTGGAAAAAGTGGAAAAACTGCTTCCGCTATTCGGACTTTAGTTCAAGCGAGTAGTGCTTTACATGAGAACAAATATGTACGAATTAATTTTGATAAGTTTTAAGAAATATCAAATTAGGGATATTTCTTTTTCTTTTCAATGATCGTTTCGTCATGGTGGTGTGTCTATCCATAAAAATCTAGTATTTTTGTTTCTGCTTTGTTTAAAAATTATTGTAGAAAATTCAATTTTATATTATACTTATTTGTAGAGAATGGGAGGGCTTTCATGAAAAAAAGAGTTATTAGTGCTATTTTTATGATTTTAATCTTTGTGCCTATTTTATTACTTGGAGGTGCAACGTTTGCTATCTTTATGACAGCATTATCTTTATTAGGATTGTATGAATTTATTCATATTCGAGAAAAGAAGAAACCTTTTCCTTTGATTGTAAAGCTTTTTGCCTATATCATGGTATTTGCGTTTGCTTTTATGAATTTTAATCAAAATGTCTTTAGTTATAATATTGATTATCATGTGATTGCTTTTATGATTTTTGCTTTTTTGATTCCAATGTTATTTTTGAATAAAGAAAAAGATACTTATGATATTAATGATGCACTTTATTTAATTGGTTCTGTTTTATTTATGGAACTTGCTTTTAATCTTATTGTATTGATTCGTAATTATAATTTAAATTATTTAATTTATCTTTTATTAATTACGGTTATGACCGATACTTTTGCCTATCTTACGGGTAGTTATATTGGGAAAACGCCACTTGCGCCGGATATTAGTCCTAAGAAGACGGTGGAAGGACTTGTTGGGGGACTTTTGATGGGAACTTTTGTGGCAACGGTGTTCTATTTTGAAGTGATTAATCCCGAGATTTCTTTAGTCTTCTTGATCTTTATTACGTTCTTCTTAGCTTTGGTTGGACAGCTTGGAGATTTAGTCTTTTCTAGTATTAAACGTACCTTCCAAGTAAAAGACTATTCGGATTTAATTCCAGGGCATGGAGGAATTTTGGATCGGCTCGATAGTCTAGTTTTTATTGTTTTAGCATTTATATTAGTATTAGGAATTTTGTAAAAGGAGCGATTTATGGTTACATTACTATTATTTATTATCATCTTAGGAGCAATTATTTTTATTCATGAAGGAGGTCATTTCCTTTTTGCAAAGTTAACGGGAATTTATGTTCATGAGTTTTCTCTTGGCATGGGGCCTAAACTTCTTAGCAAACAGGGAAAAGAAACGCTTTATTGTTTAAGAGCGATTCCCATTGGAGGTTTTTGTCAGTTGGCTGGTGAAGAAGGAGAGGAAGAAGAGGGAATTCCTCATGAGCGAACTTTGCCAGGTAAGAAGCCATGGCAAAAGTTTTTAGTTATGTTTTTTGGGGCAGGATTTAACTTTTTATCCGCTATGATTGTATTGTTCTTTGTTGGCCTTATTTGGGGTTCTCAAGATATGACACCTTTATTGAGTCAAATTGAAGAAGGAAGTGCAGCGGAAGCGGCTGGTTTGGAAGTAGGGGATAAAGTATTATCCATTAATGGACATTCGATTTCCACAGTAGATGATATTTCCATTTATTTAACGCTTGATAAACATGAAAAAGCGACTGTTTTTGAAGTAGAGAAAGAAAATGGAGATGTTGAAACTTATGAAGTAATGCCAGAAAAACAAGAGGAAAATGATCAGATTACTTATCATTATGGTATTGGGATGGGAGGAGAAACAAAGACTGGTTTCTTTGCAGCCATTCAGTATATGTTTGAAAAGACGGGCTCTTTATTAAAACAGATGTTTATTACTTTTGGAAATTTATTTACAGGTAATTTACATTTGAATCAGTTGAGTGGTCCGGTTGGTATTTTCCAAGTTGTGGGGGCTCAAGCTCAAGGTGGGGTTGCAAATCTTCTTTATCTTTTCGCTTTCCTTTCAATCAATGTTGGTTTTATTAACTTAGTTCCTTTTCCTGGATTTGATGGGGGACATATCTTATTTGTATTAATTGAAAAAATTAAGGGAAGTCCTGTAAAACCAGAAATTGAGGCGAAGATTCAAGCGGTAGGATTATTCTTATTAATGATCTTGATGATATATGTAACCTTTAATGATATTTTGAGATTAATTTAAAAAAGTTTTAAAAAAGAGCGGATTTCTTGCCTTTCTGTTCTTTTTTTGTATAAGTAATTAGTAGGAGGTGCTTTATGACTGTTGGCGTTCTTGTAGAAATTGCAAATAAAAATGTAGATAAGTTATTTGATTATAAAGTACCTCGTACTTTAGAAAAAGAGATTCAAGTTGGGGTGCGGGTTCAAGTTCCTTTTGCGTATCGAACCTTAGAGGGCTTTGTCTTAGAAATAAAGGAAGATGATCTGGAGTCTTCTTTAAAAGAAGTGATTCAAGTGATTGATCAGGATATTGTTTTGAATCAGGAGTTATTAGAACTAGGGAAGATTATGGCGAAAGAGACGCTTTCTCCTTTGATTTCTTGTTATCAAGTGATGCTTCCGAAAGCCCTAAAAGCGAAAGAAGGGACTTCTGTTACCAAAAAATATGAAACGGTTTATGTTCTTCACCGGGAACATATTACCTCTTTGACCAAAAAGCAAGAGGAAATCATTGCTTTGTTTGGGGAAAAAGAGTCTTTGTCTCGCAAAGAATTGAAAGAGATCTCTTTGGCTCGGCTTAACGTATTAGTTGAAAAAGGTATTTTAGAAGAGAAGAAGCAGGAGGTGTATCGGTTACAATATTCGTCTTCTTCTTTGGTGGTTCCTACTTTAACGAAGGATCAGGAGATGGTGGTACAGCATTTTTTAAAGAGTGATGAATCTACCTTTTTATTGTATGGAGTGACGGGGAGTGGTAAGACAGAAGTTTATATGGAGTTGATTGCTAAGACTTTAGAACAGGGAAAAAAGAGCATTGTTTTAGTGCCAGAAATTTCTTTGACACCTCAAATGGTGAAACGGTTTCAAGTGCGATTTGGAAATCGTATTGCGGCTTTTCATAGTTCTTTATCGGAAGGAGAAAAATATGATGAGTGGCGACGTATTGCTAGAGGAGAAGTGGATATTGTGATTGGGGCCCGGAGTGCTGTTTTTGCGCCGCTTTCTAATCTTGGTCTCATTGTTGTTGATGAAGAACATAGTGATTCTTATAAGCAAGAAAATGTTCCTCGTTATGATGCACGAAGAATTGCTTTATTACGAGCGAAGCATTATGGAGGGAAAGTTTTATTTGGTAGTGCTACCCCTACTTTGGAAAGTTATGCTAGAGCTAGGAAAGGACGTTATCAATTGTTGGAATTACCTCATCGCGTGAATGGACAAGCGTTGCCAAAAGTGGAATTGATTGATATGAATCAAGAAATAAAATATGCGAAAGGTCATTTTTCAAAGCCTTTATTACAGGAAATTGAAACCTGTTTAAAAAATAAAGAGCAAATGATCTTACTTTTGAATCGCCGTGGGTATTCTTCGGTTGTTAGTTGTCGAAATTGTGGTCATGTTGAAAAGTGTCCTCATTGTGATATTACGCTTACTTATCACAAGAGTAATCAGATGTTACGGTGTCATTATTGTGGTTATGCTACTTCTGTTCCTTCCATTTGCCCAGAATGTCATCAAGAGTCCTTAAAAGATTTAGGGTGTGGGACGGAAAAAATCGAGGAAGAGTTGAAAGGTTTTTTCCCTGAGAGTCGTATTTTACGAATGGATGTGGATACCATGAGTCGAAAAGGGGCTCATGAAAGAATGATTGAAAGTTTTCAAAAAGGAGAAGCTGATATTTTACTTGGGACTCAGATGGTCGCGAAAGGCCTTGATTTTTCCAATGTTACCTTAGTTGGGGTCATTAATGCGGATACTTCCTTGATGATTCCTGACTTTCGTAGTAGTGAAGTAACCTTTGATTTGTTAAGCCAGGTGGCAGGACGCGCCGGAAGAAGTGAAAAACAAGGCCGGGTTTATTTTCAAACCTATAATAAAGATCATTATGCAATTCTTTGTTCCAAAGAAAATAACTATCTTAAATTCTATCAAGAAGAAATGAAAATTCGGAAGATGATGAAATATCCTCCTTACTATTATTTGGTCTCTTGCAATTTGGCTTGTAAAGATCAACAAAAAGCACTTTTGGAAGCGAAAAAATGTGAAAAAGTATTTCAAAAATATCTTACTAATACCATTTTATTGGGACCCGCTCCCGCTTCTATTTTTAAAAAGCAAAATATTTACCGTTATCAGCTTATTTTAAAATATCAATATCAAGATAATCTTTATGAAGTATTAGGAAAATTAGTAGACTACTATGCCACCAATCATGCGGTTACCCTAGAGATTGATTTTAATCCCTTACACTTGTGAGAAAACTTCATAACTTTTCAAAATTCGACATAAACTGGTAATAGGTGAGTGAGATGTTATTTCATATTTTTGAAAGTCTAAGAAATTTCTTTGCTTTTACGGCTAGTTATTCGAATCAGGTTTTTAAAGAACCATTAAGTAAAGAAGAAGAGGAAGCATGTATTTTAAAAATGCAACAAGGAGATCGACAAGCAAGAGATGAATTGATTGAACATAATTTAAGATTAGTGGCCCATATTGTTAAAAAATTTGATTATAAGAATGTGGATCAAGATGATTTGATTAGTGTGGGAACGATTGGACTAATTAAAGGAGTTGATACCTTTTTAAGTAGTAAAGGGAATCGTTTGACGACTTATTGTGCGAAATGTATTCAAAATGAAATTTTGATGTATTTTCGAGCGAATAATAAGAATAATAAAAATATCTCTTTAAGTGAACCGATTGGATTTGATAAAGAGGGAAATGAAATATCGATTTTAGAAGTATTAAAGGCTCCAAAACCAGATTTTTTGGAAGAAATTAATTTAAAAGATAATGTCGCTTTATTAAATCAATATATGAGTGTTTTAACAGATCGGGAAAAAGATATTATTCAAAAGCGGTATGGATTAGCAGGGCAAGAGGAACAGACTCAAAAAACGATTGCTAGTAGTATGCATATATCAAGGAGTTATGTTTCACGTATTGAAAAAAGAGCATTAACGAAAATATTGCGAGAATTTATTAAAAATAATCATTATGAGGAATGGGATAGTTCGATTTGAGTGACTAGACAATTAACCTTTTCCTAGCTATAATAATAGTATTAGTATTAGTATCATTAGGAGTTTATATGGAAAAAAGATCAGAAAAAAATGCAAAATTATATCGACCTAATATTCGGAAAATGATTCTATTTGGAGGGATTTCTCTTTTTGTTATTCTTTTTGTACTTGGATTCTTATTCTTATTACCACGTATTAATTTAAAAGGAAAAGGAGTTATGACGATTAATATTCATGAACCTTATCAAGAGCCTGGATATCAGGCTCAGGCTTTTTTTAAGGATGTTAAGGATCAAGTAAAAATAAAAAGCAATGTTAATGTAGATGAGATGGGGACTTATGAAGTTATTTATCAGATGAAGATAAATGGTTTTTCTGTGAAAGCTGTTCGGACAGTGAAGGTGGCGGATTTAGAGGCGCCTGAGATTACATTAACGGGTGATTCTCTTTCTTATGTGTGTAAAGGGGGAGAATATGAAGAAGTCGGATATACGGCAGTTGATAATGTGGATGGGGATCTTACTTCTAAAGTAGAGATAGAAAAAAAGAAAGATAAAGTGATTTATCGGGTTTCGGATCAAGCGGGGAATGAGACTGAGGTAGAGCGCAAGATTATAGAAGGAGATAAGAGTGCTCCTAGTATTCAATTAGGAGAAGGAGAGAATGACTTTGCTTTTGTAGGAGAAAGTTATCAAGATCCGGGTTATCAAGCAACGGATAATTGTGATGGGGATATTACAGCGAATGTTTCTGTTGAAGGGAGTGTTGATACGAATCAGGTAGGAGATTATAAACTTACTTATAAAGTAGTGGATCAAGCAGGGAATGAAAGTCAAATGGTTCGGACGGTACGAGTGCGAGAGAAGGGGGCGCCAGGCACAATCTATCTTACCTTTGATGATGGTCCTCATAATGGGACAACGGAAGCAATTTTAGATATTTTGAAAGAAGAAGGGGTTAAAGCAACATTCTTTGTTACTGGTAGTGGACCGGATTCTTTGATCAAACGAGAATATGAGGAAGGACATACGGTTGGACTTCATACTTCTAGTCATAATTATGCTACTCTTTATGCTTCCGTAGATTCTTATTTTGCGGATTTGCAAGCAGTTCATGATCGTGTTTACAATTTAACTGGGTATGATAGTCGTATTATTCGCTTTCCAGGAGGTAGTAGTAATACGATTAGTAAACATTATCAAGTTGGTATTATGAGTACTTTGACGCAAGAAGTATTAAATCGGGGATATCAATATTATGATTGGAATATTACGAGTGGTGATGCAGGAGAAGCGAAAAGTGCCGATGAAGTTTATCAGAGAGTGATTTCTAGTCTTTCTTTAGAAAAAGTAAATATGGTTTTAATGCATGATACAAAAACTTATACCAAAGATGCTTTAAGAAGAATTATTGCTTATGGAAAAGAGAATGGTTACACCTTCGCTCCGATTACCATAGAAACAGCGATGGTTCGGCAACGTGTGAATAACTAGATTTCTTTTCCTTTTTTCGCTATAATAGAACTAGAGGTGACGTTATGGAGCGTTATAAACCAGATATTTATCAAAAAGATATCTTTCATATTGATTATTCTTCTTTGTATCAGAAAGGGATTCGGGTTTTGCTTTTTGATTTAGATAATACTGTAGGAACTTTGGCAGAAAAGAAACCTACGCAAGAGGTTATGGAACTTTTTTCTAAACTTAAAAAGAAATTTACTTGTTTTCTTCTTTCCAATAGTTTGAAATATCGCGTAAAACCATTCGGAGAAGCTCTTCAAATACCGCATTTATCGATGGCCATGAAACCTATGGGGTGGAGAGTGAAAAAATTTTTGAAAAAAAATGATATTTCTCTTGATCAAGTGGCGATCATTGGGGATCAATTTATGACTGATATGGCTTTGGGGTATCGCTTGCAGGTTTTACGAATTTATGTGGATCCTCTTACATCAAAAGATTATAAGATTACGAGCTTTAATCGTTATCGAGAGAAAAAAATTATGAAACGTTATGAACAATTAAAATTGTTTGAAAGAGGGAAGTATTATGGATAAAGAAAAATATTGTTCTGGATGTGGCGTTAAGCTGCAAGATGAGAATGTGTTACAAGAAGGATATACCGCCAACTTAGATCATGACTTATGTCAGAGATGTTTTCGAATTAAAAATTATGGAGATTATCAAGTGGTAGTCAAAAGTAATGAAGAATATCTTACGGTGTTGAAAAGTATTGGGCAGACGAAAAATTTAGTTCTTTATATTACTGATTTATTAAATATGGAAAAAGATTTGACGGAAATACGTAATTTGATTCCAAATAAAATGATTTTAGTTTTAAATAAACGAGATGTTTTACCAAAATCAGTAAAAGATGAAAAATTGATTCAGTACTTTGAAAGTATGGATATTCCTTTCGAAAAAATTGTAGTGATTAGTACGAAGAAAAATCAAAATATTGATGATTTGTTAAAACAAATTAAAATTTATCAAACGAGTTCCGAAGTTTATGTCGTAGGACATACTAATGCGGGAAAAAGTTCTTTAATTAATAAATTATTACGTAATTATTCTACTAATACGCAAGAGTTGACCATGTCTCCTTTGCCTACGACGACGCTTAATACAGTAAGAATTGCTATTAATGATTATTTGACGTTGATTGATACTCCTGGTTTAGTGGATGCTCATAGTATGACAAATTATTTGGATCCTGTTATGGTAGCGAAAGTTTGTCCAAAAAAAGAAATTAAACCAAAGACTTATCAGTTAAAACCAGGACAAAGTCTTTTGATTGATGAATTAGCGAGAATTGATTATGTGGAAGGAGAGAGAAATAGTTTTACGGTCTTTGTTTCGAATGAATTAAAAGTAAAGAGAATTTCATCCAAAAATAACGCTTTAAAAGATTTGGAAAAGAGAACTTATGAAATGAAATATGAAGAAGATTTGGTGATTAATGGATTAGGCTTTATCAAAGTCGTGAATAAAGGAACGGTGGATCTTTATTTGAATCATAATGTAGAAAGTTTTGTTCGGAAGAGTTTGATTTAGTTCTTTGAAGGTTTAATATTCTATAATTAGATGAATTTTACAGGAGAATTTTTTTACACTTTCTAAAGATGAGTTAAAAAATCTTGAAAATAATAAGATTACTGATGAGGATACTACAGTAAAAAATGGAAGAGTGTCTAAAACTTGAAAACCTATAAGAGTTTTCATTACAATATTTATTGATAAAATCAAAATAGAGGTGGGATAAAAACATTGATATTTATTATTTAGTATAATGTAAGGGTGTGATGTGTATGGATGTAAAAAAAATCAAGCATGAACTTTTGGAACAAAAAGAATTAAAGTTTAAAGGAAATATTTATCACTTTTCACAAGTTAATTTTTCTTATAATTCTAATAAGATAGAGGGTAGTAGATTAACAGAAGATCAAACTGAGGCTATTTTTGATACTTCTAGCTTTATTCCTAAAAGTGATGAAGTGATTAAGTTAGATGATTTAATCGAAGCGAAAAATCATTTCAAGTTATTTGACTATATGCTAGATAATGTTGATAAGCCATTATCGAAAGAAATGATGATTGAAATGAATAAAATTTTGAAAAGAAATACAAGTGATGAAGATGATCCTAGATATAATGTTGGTGGTTTTAAAGTAGTACCGAATATCATTGGATTAGTAAATGTTATTAAAACCAGTGAGCCAAAAGATGTGGAGAATGACATTGATGAGTTGCTTACGGAATATTTCAAACTAGATAAAGTGAAACTTGAAGATATCATAGACTTTCATGTTCGATTTGAGAGAATCCATCCTTTTGGAGATGGTAATGGTCGTGTTGGAAGAATGATTATGTTTAAAGAGTGTTTGAAAAATAATATTATGCCTTTTATTATACTAGATCAGGATAGATCTTATTATATGAGAGGGTTAAAAGAATATGATAATGATAAAAAATATTTTATTGATACTTGTTTGCATTCACAAGATATTTATGAAGATGTGTGTGCTCAATTATTAGATTTTGAAATGAAAGAGGACTAAGGGGAGTATTCTTTTTTGTTAAAAGCAAAAGAAAAAATCTTCTTGCGAAGATTAATTGGCCTTAGGCCTTTTTCTTTGGTATTCTTTTACTAAATTTTTTGTTCTTTGGTAATCTTCTGTTACGGCTTTACTTTCTTCAAAGAGATCTTGTCTGTTGCTGCAATTATAAAAATTGGCAATGTCATTACTATAATCAACGATACAGTTATAGTGAATATTCCAAAGTAAGAAGTTTCTTTTTATGGGGTTTTCTTCGGTAATGCTCAAAGATTTATCGAAATCTTCTAATAATTCTTCTAAGGCAAGTAGGTAGTTTATGCTACTTTTGATAACGAAATCTTTTTCAACGGATAAAGGTAAGTAGCTTTGCCATGTTATGGGCATTACAATATTTTGCTCAATGTTCTCTTCTAATATTTCTTGCCTTTGGCTCATGGTTTGGAGAAGTAATTCTTTTCCTTCTTCACTTAAGCTATTGTTTTTTAAACTGGTATAGAGAATTTGATAATTTGATTCTATGATACTTGCATTTAGTTCTTCATCCATTGTTGGCACCTCTTTGGAGTGGTCTTGTTCTTTTCATGGTCTTTTCTTTTGGCTTTTCTTGATAACCTTCTTTTAAATCTTTTGCCTCTTCTTTTCTTTCTTCTAATTCCTCTTTGGATATTTCTCCTTGTTCAAAGGAAAGGAAAGCTTGTTCATAATCTAATACAGCTTGATAATGCGCGGCGAATTGTTCGATGTTTTCTTGGTTTGGATATTCTATTACTTGAGAAAAACCTAGTTTTAGATCTTGTATGAGAAAAAGTCCATCTGTGATTGGATCAATACACTCGATTTCTTGATTTTGTTCTTTCTTTGTTTGCCATTCTTCTTGTAGATAAGCAATTCTTTTTGCCATTAGTAGTAATATTTCTTCTTCTTCCTGTTTTCTTAGACCTTTTTGTTGAGATTTTACTAACAATTTAAAATAACGATTTTCTACTTTTAGGAATTCTTTTTCTTGTTTCATTTGTATCACCTGTGCTATTTAGTATAACAGTGGTTTTTCTTTTTGCAAAGAATTTTTGTTCTTCATTGCACAATAATGTAAAAAATGATAGAGTAATTAAGAAGGAGGGATACTCATGAATCAGGATATAATTCAACAAATTCGTGAAAAGAATGATATTGTTGATATCGTGGGAGAAAGAATTCCTTTGGTAGCGCGGGGGAAGAACTTTTTTGGGGTATGTCCTTTTCATGATGATTCCAATCCGTCTTTGTGTGTTTCAAGAGAAAAACAGATTTATACTTGCTTTTCTTGTCATGCGACAGGGAATGTTTTTACTTTTTTAATGAATTATGAACATAAAGAATTTCCAGAAGTTGTCAAGGAGCTTGGCGATCGTGTTGGTATTCTAGTTTCTTCTGTTTCAAGTAGAAAAACGAATAATAAATATAACGATTGGTACCAAATTTATGATTTGGCGAATAAATATTATCAAAATAATCTTATGACAAGTGCTGGAAAAAGTGCCCGAGAATATTTGCAAAATCGAGGGATAACCGCTTCCCTTATCAAAGAGTTTGAACTTGGATGGTCTTTAGAAGAGAGAAGTCCATTAACAGATTTATTGGTGAAGAAAGGTTATTCTTATGATTTATTAAATCAAGTTGGTTTAAGTGCGAATGATTATGATATTTTTCATCAACGTTTGATGTTTCCTCTTCATGATTTGTCTGGGAAAGTCATTGGTTTTAGTGGACGGATTATTAGAGATAGTGATCAAAATAAATATTTAAATACCAAAGAAACGGATTTATTTAAAAAGGGAAAGTTATTATATCACTATCACATTGCCAAAGATGCAGCCCGTATAAAAAAATGTGTTTTGATTATGGAAGGATTTATGGATATTATCCGTGCTAGTTCGATCGATGTTAAGAATACCGTGGCGACGATGGGAACGGCTTTAACGAGGGATCATGTTCAAGATATTAAACGATTATCTAATACGATTATTCTTTGTTTTGATGGGGATGAAGCAGGAGAAAAGGCCACTTTGTCGGCAGGTGAATTATTTTTAGAAAATGGAATTGAAACGAAAGTGATTCGGCTACCGAGGGAAGATGATCCGGATAGTTATATTTTACATTATGGGAAAGACTCCTTTTTACGTTTGATTGAACAAGCAGAGTATTATAGTGATTATAAAATAAAAGCTTTAAGAAGTCATGTCAATTTTGATAGTAGTGAAGAGAAAGCAAACTATATTCATCAGGTTTTAGAACAGATGGTAAAAATAGAGGATCCCATTCGATTAGAAATTGTATTAAAAGATCTTGCAAAAAACTATGAAATAGGTTATAATACCTTGGAAAAAAGCTTTCAGGAGTTAAAGGCAAAACAAGGTAAAAAGCAGGAAATAGTTCCTCGAAAGCAGACAACGAGTGAAAAAGAAGATAAGTATACGAAAGCAAGCGAAGCGATCCTTTATTATATGATTTATCATCCTTGGGTTATTTCGGAAACGGAAAAAGCTCATCTTGTGTTTCCGAATGAGATCTATCGTCAATTGGAAAATGAGATTGTTTTCTTCTATCATCAGAATGGATCCTTTTCGATTGCGGACTTTTATACTTATTTGGCATCAAAGGAAGAGTTGCTTACTGTATTATCTCGTATTTTAATGCGGGAAGATTTGGCGGAAGATCCGAGTAAAGAAGAGTTGTTTGATCATTTTCAGGTTATGATGCAATATTGTGATAGACAGAAGGCCAAGAAAATACAAAAAAAATTAGAAGAGTATGCGGATCCTTTGGAACAAGCAAGAATCGCACAAGAGATTGTACAGTTAAGAATAGGGGAGAATAAGAATGGTAGAAGAGATTAAAACAATGGATGAAAGAAAAGAAAAACTATTAAAATTAGGAGAGAAGCAGGGTTTTATTACTTATGAACAGTTAGCAGAAGAGTTAAAGGGACTTGATATTGATAGCGATAGTCTTGATGATTTGTATAATACTTTTGTTGATGCAGGGATTGAGATTGTTAGTGAAGATGGAGAAGATGAGGTAGCAGGTGGAGAAGAAATTACCGAAAATACCAAAGCAGAAGATCTTACCTTATCAAAAGATATCAAAATTAATGATCCGGTACGAATGTATTTAAAAGAAATTGGACGGATTCCGCTTCTTACTTCTGATGAAGAGTTTGAGTATGCTCATCAAGCGGTAGAAGGAGATGAAGAAGCGAAAAGAGTGTTGGCTGAGTCTAATTTACGTCTTGTAGTGTCTATTGCGAAACGTTATGTTGGACGTGGTATGTTATTTCTTGATTTAATTCAAGAAGGAAATATTGGGTTAATGAAAGCGGTTGAAAAGTTTGATCCGACGAAAGGATATAAATTTTCAACTTATGCCACTTGGTGGATTCGACAAGCGATTACAAGAGCGATTGCTGATCAAGCGAGAACGATCCGGGTTCCTGTTCATATGGTAGAAACAATTAATAAGCTAGCACGGATTCAAAGACAATTGACTCAAGAATTGAATCGGGAACCAACGGATGAAGAAATTGCTAAAAAATTAGGTATTTCGATCGATAAAGTACGAGAAGTTTATAAAATTAGTCAAGATCCTGTTTCTTTAGAAACACCAATTGGAGAAGAAGATGATTCTCATTTAGGAGACTTTATTCGTGATGAAAGTACAATGGGACCAGAAGAGTATGCTACGGAAGAAATGTTAAAAGAAGAACTAGCGAGTGTATTGTTAACCTTAACTGACCGCGAAGAGAAAGTATTACGGTTGAGATTTGGACTTGATGATGGACAATGTCGGACGCTTGAAGAAGTAGGGCAAATTTTTGGAGTTACAAGAGAGAGAATTCGGCAAATTGAAGCGAAAGCCTTAAGAAAATTAAGACATCCTTCTAGATCTCGTAAATTAAAGGATTTCTTAACGGACTAATGAAGATTAGTGAACGTTTAAAAACGATAGCAAGCTTGGTGCCACCTTCTAGTTATCCTTTGGATATTGGGTGCGATCATGCTCTTTTATCTATTTATTTGGTAGAGGAAAGAAACTTTTTAAAAGTTGTCGCTTCGGACAATAAAAAAGGGCCTTTGGAACAAGCCAAAAAGAATGCTTCTTCGTATCAAGTATCCGATAAGATTCAATTTGTGTTAGCGGAAGGATTAGATGCTTATCAAGAAGGTGTTGATACCTTGACCATTTCGGGTATGGGGGGCCTTAATATCAATCGTATTCTTTTAGACCATAAAGCTCTTTTAAAGAAATTGAAAACTATTATTTTGTCTCCTAATAACTATAGTGTGGCTGTGAGAAGAAATTTAGTAAAATTAGGTTATTTTGTGAAAGAAGAAATGGTTGTAAAAGAAAATAATCTTTATTATCCTATTTTTGTTTTTGAAAGAGGAAAGAAATTTTACTTTGAGAAAGATTTGTTTTTAGGACCTATCTTAAAACAAAAAAATAAAGAAACATTGGTTCTTTCCTATTATCAAAAATTATTGCAAGAAAAAGAATTATTATTAAAAGCCTTACCATCTTCTTTTTATCAAAAAAGAAGGCAAACAAAAAAAGAAATTAAGTGGTTAAAAAAAGTTCTTGAAAGCTAGTTTTTAAGAACTTTTTTTGTTGATTCCGATGATTCCTCCTACGGTTGAAGTTAATAAGAGAACTATGGCATATAACATGGTTTTTAGTTCAAAACTGGTTTGAAAAAGAAAGGTACTTAAAAGGAGAAAGAGAAGAAGGGTAATTCCTCCTATTTTTAGGCCTTCTAAAGCGCCTTTTTTGGTCGCTTGCATTCCAGATAAAAAACCGCCAAGAAAGAAAGAGAGGAGAGGAATGATTAATTTAAAGATATTATAAATATTATTTGATAAAAGATTAAAATAGTAAAGAATTGTAATAAGAAAAGCTAAGAGGAGTAGAAAAAGGATAGTAATGAAAAGATTCTTTCCTAATTTTTTTAAATAGTCCATCTTGATCACCTAATACAATTTATTCTTTTTTCAAGATAATATGTCTTAAGTTCTTTTTTTGAATGAAAAAATTGAAATAATGTTTATCCTATGTTAATATTATTAATATGAATTGGAGGAGACCGCTTTATGAAAAATGAAAAAATTACAAGTCGTGAGGTTGATTTTGGGAAATGGTATACCGATGTGGTGAGAGCTGCTCATTTAGCATCTTATTCTAGTGTAAAGGGATGTATTATTTTTGAACCAAATGGTTATGCTTTATGGGAGAAGATGCAGAGTGTCATGGACGGGATGTTTCGGGAAACTGGGCATTCTAATGTTTATATGCCACTTTTAATACCAGAATCTTTATTGCAAAAAGAAAGTGAATTAATTGAAGGTTTTGCTCCTGAAGTTGCTTGGGTTACGCAGGGGGGAGAGAAGAAGTTAGAAGAGAGACTTTGTATTCGGCCGACTAGTGAGACTTTGTTTAGTGATTATTATCATAATGTTGTTAAAAGTTATCGAGATTTACCATTAAAATATAATCAATGGTGTAGTGTAATGCGCTGGGAAAAAGAAACAAGACCATTTTTAAGAAGTCGTGAGTTTTTGTGGCAAGAAGGGCATACGGTACATGAGACAAGAGAAGAAGCCGAAGAAGAAACGAAACAGATGCTTCATGTTTATGAGACTTTCTTTAAAGATTATTTAGCGATTCCTGTTATTACGGGAAAGAAAACAGAGAAAGAAAAATTTGCAGGAGCAGAATATTCTTTGACGGTGGAAGCTTTGATGTACAATGGTATTGCTTTACAGTCTGGAACTTCACATTTCTTTGGAGATAAGTTTGCAAGAGCTTATGATATTCGTTTTAAAGATCGAAATAATCAAGATGCTTATTGTTATCAAACTTCTTGGGGAACGACTACAAGAATGATAGGAGCTTTGATTATGGTGCATAGTGATGATAATGGTTTGGTTCTTCCTCCAAAAATCGCTCCTGTTCCTGTGACCATCATTCCAATTGGGGAAAGTGATGAAGTGATGGAACAAGTGGATCGAATTTGTCATTTGTTAAAAGAAGCGAAGATCAAAGTTAGTGTTGATGATTCTAAGAAGAGTCCAGGATTTAAGTTTGCAGAAGCAGAAGTAAAAGGAATTCCTCTTCGGATTGAAGTTGGAGAACGTGATTTGAAGAATAAGAAAATTACGATGGTAAGACGTGATACAAGAGAGAAGATCTCTTATGATCTTGATTGTGATATTGTGGCGGAAGTAACTTCTTTACTTGATACGATTCAAAGTGATATGTATCAGAGGGCGTTAAAGAGAAGAGAAGATTTGACTTTTGAAGCACATAATTTAGAGGAAGTAAAAGAAATTATGGATAAACAGCCAGGATTTATTCATGCGATGTGGTGTGGTGATCCGGCCTGTGAAGCGAAGATGAAAGAGATTAGAGGAACAAAATCGCGTTGTATTTTAGAAAATGCCAAGGCCATTGATGATCATTGCGTTGTGTGTGGTAAAAAAGCCAAACATCATGTAGTATGGGGGATTCAATATTAGAAAATATAGGTGGTGAGAAGATGAGTAAAAAAACGATTTTAACCGGAATTCGACCAACAGGAAACTTACATTTTGGTCATTTGTTTGGAGCGGTTGGAAACTGGGTTTTATTACAAAATGATTATGAAACTTTTATTGAAATTGCCGATGTTCAAGCATTAACGGATCATTTTGAAGATCCAGAAATGGTTCAAAAGAATGTTTGGGAGTTAACCATTGATTTGTTGGCGATAGGAATTGATCCTAAGAAAGCACATATCTTTTTACAATCTTCTATTTCGGAAATTGCAGAGCTTACAGTCTTTTATTCCAATTTAGTAACAATCGCTCGTCTTTATCGGAATCCTACGGTTAAAACAGAGATTGCTCAGAAAAAATCTTTGTTTGGACAAGAGGGAGAGAGTGTTACTTATGGTTTTGTAGGCTATCCGGTGAGTCAAGCGGCGGATATTACGGCTTTAGATGGGGATTTGATTCCTGTAGGGGAAGATCAATTGCCTTTGATTGAACAATGTCGAGAAATCGTTCGGAAGTTTAATCATATTTATGGGGTTACTTTAAAAGAACCAGAGCCACTTCTTTCTAGCAATCCTCGTATTAAAGGATTGGATGGTCAAACGAAGATGGGCAAGAGTTTAGGGAATGCTATTTATTTAAAAGATGATGAAGAGATGATTCAGAAGAAAATTATGAATGCTATTACCGATCCTAGTAAGATAAAAAAGGATGATCCAGCAAATCCAGAGATTTGTATGGTTTACTATTATCATAAGCTAATAGATAATCCAAATTTGAAAACGGTTTGCAGTGAGTGCAAAGAAGGAAAAAGAGGTTGTGTGGCTTGTAAGAAAGAGTTAATTACAAGAATGAATGAATTCTTGGAGAAATTTAGAGAGAAGCGTCAGTATTATGAAGAGCATAAAGAAGAGGTAAAACAGATTTTAGAAGAAGGAACGAAAGAAGCTAAAAAGAAAGCCTCTGATACTTTATCACGAGTAAAGCAAGCTATGAAGATTAATTATTTTTAAAATTAAGTCAAGCTTTGAAGAAACTGTTACAAGATTCAGGCTTTCTTTGGTAACAGTTTTTTTAGTTTTTGAGACTTCATTTCGTTTTATTCGAATAATTAATTAT
>CALVJC010000048.1 GCA_944331945.1 uncultured Bacilli bacterium | reverse complement strand
ATATAATAAATATATTCATAAAACAAGCGAACAAGAAATGTTTTTGATAAAATTTTAAGAATGTATGTTATAATTTAAATAGTGATTGCTTCTTATATTAAATTGTTAACGAGTTGTAGATAACTTTCCCAATGGCACCAGATTGATAATTGCTCGAACTGAGTTATATATAGAGGACTTGTCAAAAGTTCTTTTTTATGTTATTATGAATATGTCAAGGAAACTTGCATAAAATAAAAAAGAGGAACATTCGATTCCGAAAGCGAATGTCGCCTCTAATAAAATTATGGTCGACACTCAATCAGAGATGAAAGAGTGTCATATTTTTATTGCTATTACCAATAAGGTAAGGAGTAATAAAATCCTTGAATTTAATTCAAGGTTTTAATTCCTCTGTGTGCCTTGAACGTAGGGAAAGGAATGAAGCTTAGTATGGATAAAATTACAAAAGACAATCTTGATTCCTTTATGGAATATTATCATGGATTTCATGATAGTTATATTACTCATATTCATTATGATACATATCAAGAGAAAATAGAGCTTTCTTTTGATGTTTGTTGGTCTTCCAAACCTGTTTTGAGAGAAGATAATACTTATGAAACAAATCGTACTAAAATGAAAATGGAATTAAACAGAGTGAAGCAATGTAATATCAAAGAAATATTTTCGTGGGATTATATTAATCATGCCTTTATGAAATATCTAACATTGGAGGAGGAAGAATATCTCTGTTTTGCAAGTGATGAAGAGGATCCACTTCTATATATTGTTTGTGAAGAGATAGAATATGAAGATTTAAAAGAAAGTTGGTAAGGAAAAATTCGTTTTTTTAGACGAGTTTTTCTTTTGGTTATTCCTTATTTTCTTAATTTCCTTTATAATGGATATGGAAGTGATAAGTATGTTGTTAGCAGAAAAGTGGAAAGATTATGAATTATTAGATGCTTCTTTAGGGCAAAAGTTGGAGCGATGGGGAGATTTCATTTTACTTCGTCCTGATCCACAAGTTATTTGGGATCGAGGAGATTTATTGGAAAAGTATCGGGATCAAATCGATGCGGTTTATCACCGCAGTAATAAAGGGGGAGGCTTTTGGGAAAATTTAAAGAAAGTTCCTCCTCGTTGGACGATTCGTTATCAAGATTTAACTTTTTGTATTAAACAAATGGGATTTAAGCATACGGGACTTTTTCCAGAGCAAGCAGTAAATTGGGAATTTATGCAGGAGAAGATAAAACGGGCGAACCGAAACATTAAAGTTTTAAATCTTTTTGCTTATACTGGTGGGGCGACGGTTGCTTGTCTTGCGGCGAATGCTTCGGTTACTCATGTTGATTCTTCTCGAGGAATGGTAGAGTGGTGTAAGGAAAATGTAAGAGAGAGTGGTTTGGAACAAGGTTCAGTTCGCTATTTAGTTGATGATGTGGTAAAGTTTGTGAAAAGAGAAATTCGGCGCGGGAATCATTATGATGCTATTATTATGGATCCTCCTAGTTATGGAAGAGGAGCGAATGGGGAAGTGTGGAGTATTGAACGGGATTTATCAATGCTTGTATCTCTGTGTGCTGAGTTACTTTCGGATCAACCGCTTTTCTTCCTTATCAATTCTTATACGACGGGATTATCTTCTTATGTTTTAAAAAATTTACTGGATATTACCCTTACGTCCCGTTTTAACGGTCATATTACTTGTGGGGAAGTAGGAATTCCACTTTCTTCTTCTTCCTTAGTATTACCTTGTGGTATTTATGGCAGGTGGGAAGATGAAACTTAATATTTTATATGAGGATAATCATTTGTTGGTTGTAGAGAAGCCACCTTTTGTTTTATCGCAAAGTGATGGTAGTAAAACACCAGATATGTTGACTCTTTTAAAAGAATATGTGAAAGAAAAGTATCAGAAAAAAGGTAATGTTTACTTAGGACTTGTTCATCGTTTAGATAAAGAAGTAGGGGGCATTATGGTCTTTGCTCGTACTTCTAAGGCTGCGCGAAGATTGAGTGAACAAATTCGATCTCATTCTTTTGAAAAATGGTATTTGGCTATTGTAACAGGGCATTTGACGGATGGCGTTTTTGAAGATTATTTGGTACGGGATGAATATCGTAGTTTGGTTAGTAATACCAAAGAAGGAAAGCTTGCACGTCTTACTTATCAAGTTTTAGGAACGGTGAAGAATTGTAGTTTGGTACGTATTTTCTTAGAAACGGGACGACATCATCAAATTCGAGTTCAGTTTGCTTCTCATGGACATCCGTTATTAGGGGATAAAAAGTATGGATTGAAAGGGGATGGCTTTTTGGCTTTGTATGCTTATCATCTTTCCTTCTTTCATCCTGTTACCAAAGAAAAAATGACTTTTGAACAGATTCCTACGAATCTTGCGTTTCAGCCCTTTTCCCTTTTCTTATACAAATAGGAAATTCATATATAAAAAATTAATTTATACATTGACAAACATTTGTTCTAATGTTAAGATGGGCTTACAAACGGGGTGATCTGGTCTTATGAAAGAATATCGAGCTTATTATTTTAGGTTATATCCAACCTTAGAACAACAAAGACAAATTTCTAGGACCTTTGGTTGTGTTCGTTTTGTTTATAATTATTTTCTTTCCTATCAAAAAGAA
>CALVJC010000047.1 GCA_944331945.1 uncultured Bacilli bacterium | reverse complement strand
TACATTACCTCGATAATAATAACTTGTTCCTTGATCATCTTCTGCGGCATATAATCCAGAACTGGACACTGATGTTTCATATTCTTCCACACTATGTCTTACTGCTTCCGTAACACGATAAGTGATTGTACCATTACTATCTGTCGTCGTTGTAAAAGCTTTTATTTGATACATGACAGTGCAAGTATTAGCGGTTCCTGTTGTAGAACCACAAGTATAATAATCAAGATATTCTTCCGTTAATGGATTGTTATTATAATCCGTTAAAGTGAATTTTCCTGTCGTTTCATCAAAAGTATAGCTTTTTCCTAAGGTAAAATGGGCTGCTGTTGTGATTACCCCATTTGCATTACTCATATTGGTTGTTACTTCTTGAAACTCAATTTCAGGAGATATCTTAGAAAAGTCTGGGGTTCCTTTGGAAGCAATCATCTCTTTCGCTTCTTCCACACTTCCACTTTCTTTCTCCATTACTAGCATACAATCACTAAGGTTCGTAAATCCATTCTCATAACAATATCTGTTTTCTTCCAAAGGACTACTTTGCGCATTTACAACTACTTTACTCTTATAGATTGTTCCTTGCACACTATTATCCGCATTCTCATCTAACCAGATCCATAATTGATAGGTTATTGTTTCATCAACTGCCAAAATCTGATTATTTAAAAGAATATCTTGGAAGTTATCTCTTGTCATGATATCAGAGTCATACCCATTATCTCCAGTCATTCTCATTTTCACATAATTTTGACTTAAAGTGTTTCCACTATCTTCTTCAAAGCCTATTTGATAATAAGCTGGAATATTCCCAGTATTGGTAATGGTAAAGGCATAAGGTTCTAAGGATTGGCCCTTACTATCCGACATCGGAGTCGCATTATCTAAAGTAATAAAATTAGAATCTTCGAAATCGACCCTTAAGGTTCCCGTAACAATACTTACTTCTTTTTCTCCAAACATGGTTTTGGTTAAATATCCTAGTGTGATTCCTAAAGTGGTTAAACATAATAGAACAATCGTAACTGATAAAATAATTGCTTTCTTTCTTGTCATTTTATCGTACCCCTTTCAACAGAAAAAGAATAGAATCCTAGTAATCCTATTCTTTTATAAGGCACGATAAAAAGAGTTAGATCATTATTTAATTGATCTAAATGACCCCCCAGACTGTCCGAGAATTGGTGAGATTTGGGTAAAATTGCACCCCCCCCCAATTAACAATTTGTTAACTTGGCATTCTTTCATTTTATCAACTTCTTTCTATCTTTCTAAAGTTATTTTAACTTTTTCTTTGTTTCTTGACAAGATTTATTTTTCTTCTTTTAATAACTTCACAATGGCTCTATGATTAAAATCTAAAGCAGCAATCACTTCTTCTAATTCTTTTAGATTCATAGAACGAATTAATTCAATATAATTTAAGACTGGTTTTCCATATTCGGTAATGTCATCTACAAAATAGTCTAGGAAGTTATCAGCATAATCACTTCTAACAATTTCCGATGAAATCCATACTTTCTTAATTCGTTCTAAATCTTCTTTTTCTACTTTTAAATTTTTTAAATATTGATCTAGTTCTTTGATTAATTCTTTGGCTACCATATCACTAGAACATTCTGAACTGATAATAAGGGCTACAGAGTTATTCATACGTTTAAAATAATAACCAATGCCACTTGTTAACTGTCTTCTTTTTAATTCTTCACTGAAGGTAGAAGTAGAACCAAAAGAAATAGCGGTAATCATATTAAGATATAAATCAAGTCTTAAGTCATCTTTGATGGGAAAGGCATCTCGATCCATTTTATAACCAATTTCGATTTTAGGAACTTTGACATCTCCATAAATAACATCTAATTCTTTTTTTACTTCAACTGGTTCTTTATAAGTTTTTACCTTGATCTCTAGTGGTTTCTTCTCTTTTTTTTCAAATTTATCTTCTAAGATCATCATAACTTCTTTTTCATCAAAGTTTCCTGTCATGACAAAGAACATATTTTGTTGTTGATAAAAGGTATTATAACAACTATATAGCTGCTCTTTGGTGATCTTATCAACACTTTCTTCCGTTCCTACTACGGGATAATAAACAGGAATTTTGCAATACATATTTTCAAATAAGCGTCTTGAAGCTTGATAGTTACAATCATCTTCATACATTCTGATTTCCTGTTTGATAATATCCCGTTCTTTAGCAACATTCTCATCAGTAAAATAAGGATGTGATAGGAAATCGATTAGATAAGATATATTTTCTTTTAAATCTTTGGTTCCCGCAACCACAAAGCAAGTGGCTTTATAATTGGTATAAGCATTAGCATAACAGCCACTTTCCGAAAAGAAGGTAAAAGGATCCTTCCCATCCTCTTGAGCAAAAGCTTTATGTTCTAAGAAATGAGCAATTCCTGCCGGCATGGTTACTTGTTTTTTGGCTTTGCTATCAAAAAAGGAAATGGTGGAAGCTCCAAAATGAGTTCCTAAGGTCATATAATATTTATTTTTTTTATGATCTGTTTTATTGGGTACTAATAACACTTTTAAACCATTGGATAAGGTTTTCGTATAAGCTGACATATCAATTCCTACAATTTCTTGTTCTTTCATTCGTCCTCTCCTTCTAAGAAATAAGTGGTATGAAAGGAAATGTACTTTCCTACTTCCATAATCTGTTCTTTGGTTACTTCTTTCATCTTTTTCTTTCTAGTTTCGATATCATCTGCTTTGGTTAATTCCATCAAATAATAAGATTCAATGATTTGATAAGCACTTTCTTCGACTTCTTCTAAAGCGGATAAATAATATTCTTTGGCATGCTCCAATAACTCTTCGTCAAAGTCCCCCTCTTTCAGTCTTTTCCATTGTTTTTTAATAATTTGAAAACATTTTTCTTCTTTTTCTTTTTCAATACCAGCGCCAATTAAGATCATGTGATCAAAGCGATTTAAGCTGCTATAAATATAATAAGCGAGCGAATGTTTTTCTCTTACTTCTTTAAAAAGAAGAGAATCGGTTCCTCCACCGAGCATGATATTATAAAGAATCAATGGGTAGTTATTATTGATATCTTGATCGGTATCCACGGTTAAAGAAAGAGCGAGTGAGGTTTGACTTCCTTTGGTGGTTTCTCTTTTTACTTTTCTCCGTGTTCTTTTTTCTAGTCTTGGACCATAAATATCTTGCCGTTTCGGTTTAAAGGTTTCGATCGGAAAGATTTCTTTGATCTCTTCACTAATTTCTTCTTGAACATCTCCTAAAACAAAGATATCAAGAAGACCATGGTTTATCATTTTTTGATAGTATTGATACATATCTTCTTTGGTAATTTTCTCTAGTTCTTCTAAATAACCTACCCCACGAATGGCAAAAGATTTGGTAGGATCCATCTCTTCTAAAAGACGGATCATAGCATATTTGGCTTTATCTTCTTTTAACGATTCTAAATTGGTTTTATATTCTTGATAGACAGGATTAAAGTCTTCTTCACAAAAAGATTCATTTTCTATATTGGGATCAAATAAAATATCATGGAATAATTGTAAACTTTTTTTCAAGTTTCCTTCTTCCGTGAATTTATCATTTAATACTTTTAAGGTGTAAGTTGCACATAAATAGGTTCCAATTCTTCTTAAGGTGGCATTAATAGATGCCCCATAGCATTCTTGACAAGCTCTACTTAAGGCTACTTTACTCTTATGTTTTTTACAAGATAATACTAATAGACGATTTAAAAGATTATGCTTGGTAATATTTTCTTTGGTCATAGGAAGCCGAAAGAAAACCCGAATTGTTGTTGATTTAAAGGAATTTGTTTTAATTAAATGTAAATTGTATGAGCCTAATTCTTTTTTGCAATATTCCATTTTTGATCACCCTCCTTAGTATGTCTTGGAACTGCTTATTTTATAACAAAAGTATCTAGTGCTAGTTTTATCATATCATTTAGTGAAGTTTCTCTTTCTTCACTGGTTATTATTTCATTGCTATAGGGAGAGTCCACTATCGTTAATAGACAAGCGGCTTGTTTGTTTAAATGTTTTGCCATACAAAGAAGAATCGCTCCTTCCATTTCATTCGCATAAGCATTTAAGTCAGCGGGATAATTTTTATGATACCTTTCTTTATCGACATAGACATCAAAGATATCACTTGTGATAATGGTCCCTTCTTTTAATGACACATTTTTTTCTTCACTTACTTTTTTTATTTTTTCATTCAAAGTTTTAGAAGCTGTGAACAAGTGTTCATCATCATCAAAGAATAGTTTTGGGTAACTCGATAAGGTATAAGCATCTTTCGCTAGAATCAAATCTTTGATCTTAATTTCTTCTTTGTTGGCACCTGAAGTACCAATGCGGATAATTTCTTCGACATCATAAAAAAGATATAGTTCATAGGCATAAATACCAATACTAGGTCCGCCCATACCAGAAGCAAAGACGGTAATTCTTTCTCCTTGATAAAAGCCGGTATACCCTAGCATATTCCTAGTGGTATTAATACACTTCGCATCTTCTAGGAAATGTTCAGCAATATATTTTGCTCTTAACGGGTCTCCTGGCATTAAAACTTTTTTGGCAATTTCTTCTTTTTTACTTTCTATGTGTACTGTCATAATTCCTCCTAAATATATTATAGCAGATCTTTTGTCAAAATAGCTATTCCTTTATGTAATCCTTTACAAAAAGAAAACAAGATTTTTTTATTCTTGTTTAAACACTGGGATAAAGACCATGAATTTTTTCTACATCGACATCACTAATTGGGTTTAATATCCAACGTTTGTCTTGTTTGGTTAAAGAAAAATTAAGAGTATAGTTTGCTTTATCCGTTACAGCTTTTAATTGTTTTATTTTGTATTCTTCTATCTTTTGTGATCGACTCTTATTTTCCTCTTCTTCAAATTCTTCTTCATGTTCTTCAATATAGGTATTGGCTTCTTCTAAGGCATTGGCATAGTCAAAGACTTCAATTTCTACTTCTACTTTGGCTTGATCTCCATTTGTCTCTTCATTTTTAATTTTGTAAGTTAAATTTTGATATTGTTTTTGCATCAGGCTTTTGTATTCCTCTTTTCCTTCGCTACTATATTCACTTGCCTCTACGGTATCATTTAAATCTTCTAAGACGTCACTATCCATCATTTGATATTTCCCTAAAAATTCTTCTACTCTTTTGCTCGGCGTATTCATCATATCGGTACAACCCACCATTAAAAATGAGCAAAGAATAAGAGCAAAAGCGAATAAGAAGACTTTCTTTCTTTGCATTCTTCATCCTCCTTTATCTATAGCTTTTTCGTATTTTGATCTTTTTATACCTTTTTACGTTAAAAACTGATTTCTTTTTTTGGAAGATAGTTTTAAAATCTTAATCATTTCTTCATGCATTTTAGAAAAGTTTTTGACAGTACTTTTATAGAGTTTTTCATATTTTTCTTCAAAAGATAAGTTATCTTCTTCAAAGTATTCTTCATAAAGATAATTTAATTTCGCTTCATCTTTTTGTCTTAGAATTTTAGAAAGTTCTTTTAAGAGATAGTTACGATTCTTTTGCTCTTTTCTGGTCAGGAATAGCATTTGGTCTTTTTTCTTTAGTTTTTTATACTCTAGTTTTTCTTCATTCAGTTCTAAGGCAAATTCTAAGACTTCTTCTTCTTCATCTAAGAGAAGATGACTGCGATAGATCACTTGTCCTTTGTCATTACACTCAATGGCAAGAGAAGAATCTTTATCGCTTATAAGGCAAGCATAGGATATTTTGCTTAGTTCTCCCCCACAGTAACATTCTGTTTTGTCTTTGATTTTCGCTAAAAAATGGATCGGAAAGACAATCGTGTGTTGATTTAAGTCTTTCATTAAAGCTTTTGAAACTCTGATAAGGGGGATTTTTTTAATATGTTCTAGTTCATCGCTTGGATCCCACTCAAAAAAATCTATATTTTTCTTTTCCTCAAACCAGTTTAATAAAATATCATATACATAAATCATAGTTATTTTCCTTTCTTGTAAAGTGCTAAGAGTAGAAGAAAAATTCCTAGAAAAAGACTATATGTCTCTAAATGAGTAAAGAGATAAAGACTATATTCTTTTAAGGAATATCCAAAGGTAAAAAGATTGGTATAGATTATAAAATAAACAAGGCCAACCACTAGAAGTATAAAACCAGCGATATAAAGTAAAAAACGTGTCATAGTATCACCTGTTACACTTTATTCCAATCTACTTTTATTATACAAATTATTCCGAATTTTATTCAAAAGAAAAAAGTCTATTATTAGACTAATTCTTCTTCGATTTGGTCATGAATCTCTACTTGATTAATGGCTTGAAATTTTTTACTGATTTTTTCGGTTGTAATGGAAACATTTTCAACATCTTTATTGACGGCTTGAATGCTTCGTGAGAGTTTATCCCAACGTTCTTTGTAACGAGAGAATTCTAAGCCTAATTTGTTTAGTTCTTCGTGAATCACAGAAGTGTATTTATCTCGTTCCATATTTTTAATGATCATTTGAATCACGGTTAAGGTAGAGATTAAGGTTGTAGGTGATGTGATCCATACTCTTCTTTTATAGGCATAGTCAATTAAGTCTTGATGGTAAGCATTCATCTCAGCGAATATCGCTTCCGCTGGTAAAAACAGAATGGCTTGATCGCTCGTTACTCCCGGAATGATGTATTTGTTAGCAATGGCGTCAATGTGTTTTTTGACATCTTGTTTAAATAATTTTTCGGCATCGTTTCTCTCTTCTTTGGAAAGATCACGATCGACCATTTTTTGATAGTGCTCCAAAGGAAATTTGGAATCAATGGCAATGGTTCCGAGTGGTTCGGGAGCGAAGAGAATACTATCGGCAATGGTACCATTGGGAAGAGTGTATTGTAAACGATAAATGGCATCGTTTCTTTCCCCAAAGACATTGGAAAGAATGTGTTTTAGGTTCACCTCTCCAAAGATTCCCCGACTCTTCTTATCTGTTAGAACACTTTGGAGAGAAATAATATCACTTGATAGATGATCGATCTTTTTCTGCGCTTCATCAATTTTACTTAATCGTTCAATGACGGATGTAAAAGTTTTATTGGTTTTTTCAAAGTTTTGATCGAGCCTCATGTTGACTTGTTCATTAATGGCCAGTAATCTTTTTTCTACTTGTTCATTTAATTTGGTAAAGTCTTCTTGTAATTCCTTTTGTAACCCATCTTTAAAGTTATTTAATTCTTTGACCATGGTTACTTCTAAGTTTCCTAAGCGTTCTGTAATTCTCGCTTCATTGATATTTTTGATTAAAGAAAAAATCAAAAGAATAATAATTAAAATAAGTAATGCAATAATAATATAGTCCATAATCCACCTCTATTATTATTTTAACATTTTTTTCATTCTTTCGAAAGCCTCATAACCATCTTTTACATTCATTATTTGATAACCTTCTTTTTCTAAGATGCTTTTTAGTCTACTACTCATAAACCCATTTTCACAAAAAATATAATAAACTTCTTCTTTTAAGAGATACTTTTCAGGCATGGTTCTCAAAATGCGAAAAGGAATGTTTTTGGCACCGGGAATACTGCCTCTTTCATAAAGATAATGTTCCCGAATGTCAATGATGTTCAGGATTGTGTTTTCTGATAATAGAAGTAATTCTTGCATGGTCATTTCCTTCATAACTTTTCACCTCTAGTATAGGTTATGAGGTTTTTCTTTTTTGCCTTCCATCATTCACACAGAAAAGTTTCTTTTATTTTTTCTTATCTAAAAGAAAACTTCATCCGTCGATGAAGTCATTTTTGCTTTAGATTGTATTTATATTATTTTTGTGATTGTTCTGCTTCTACTCTTAGTTTTGCACTCCAGCTTTGTCCTCCGATGTCACCATCTATTTCTGTTGTCACCCAAACCTTTAAATTATAAGTAATGCTTCCACTAGCAGGTAACGTTCCACTGTCAATTAAACGATTCGTTAGATAAGTAGGCGCGACTGTTCCCGTACTACTTCCTGTTTTACTCATGCTATACTTAATAAACTTATCATCCAGTCTTGTCCCCGTTACAGAAGCATCATCTAAATACAATTCATAAGTCACGGGAATGCTTCCGGTATTTTCTAAGGTAAAAGTATTTGAGAGATTTCCCGAGGAACCTGCCTCTTCATCTGTCATCGGATAAACGTTCGCTAGTGTTATAATGTTTGTTTCTTCTAAGGTTAGTTTTAAAGAACCAGCAGTAATGACGTTTTCTTTTGTTCCTTCCCCTGTAAACTGAAAAGCAGCATAACTCACTCCAATAATAACAAGGACTAAAACAATTAAAGTTATGATATAAGTTATTTTCTTCTTTTTTTCATTTTTTTCTTTCTTCATCTTTCTCACCTTTAGTATATGTCTATTATAACATTCTTTTTTTTAGTTCACAACTTTATTTTACGTCAAATATGTCTTTTTATTTCTTTTATAGGTGAAAATACAATTTTGTTATGGCAAATCCGTCTTTTTGATCACCTTTTGCTCTTCTCCATTGACGCGGATAGAAGTCGTATTGACATCATAGTTATCAAAGACAGAGTAACCAATGGTATATAAGACTTCTTCTTTAATCTGTCCATCCGCATCAAATAAGGCATCGTTAAAGTTTAAGATCATCAAATCATCTTCTTGAGCTTGATCGAGTAAGACGGTATTTTCATTGATTAAACTGCTCAAGTTAGGTTCATAGATATAACTGGTGGTTAGTTCTTCGATAATAATACTAATTTTATCCCGGGCATCATTGACATATTTGGTTACGGGAACATAATAAGCTGTATCGTCTATATTTTCCGTATAATAGATGACAACTTTATTGATGTTTTTAGTCCCTGTTAAATCATAGTTTTTGTTGATGCCAATCTTGCGGGTTAAAACGGGATCTAATTCTTTTGCGGAATGTGGAAGATTGGTTAAGGTTTCATTTTCTACTTTAATGGTAACGCCATCTACTCCTTTTAGACCGGTTAAGCTATAAACAATGGCTTCGATCAGTTTTTCTTCTAAGTTTTCCTCGATATTTAAAAATTCTTTTGAGAAATTGATCGTGGCTATAGAATCTTCCAAAAGAACACTCTTTACTTTGGTGTTTAAGGGAATAATGGCTTTAAGAGAATTGGGAAACTTTGAGTCTTTAGAACAGGTTAGGTTTGATAACATGGTTTTGATATTTTCTTCCGTGGTAGTGCCATCTAATAAGATTTTTGTCTTTACGAGATAGTTATTTTCATTTAAGAGATAAATGGAATGATTTCCTAAACTGGTAATATATTCTAATTCTAAATTTGTGGTTAAAGTTTTTTCCTGAGGAACAGAAAGAGGAATGAAATAAATGGTTAAAATAATGAATAAACTCATGGTAGTAATAAATATTTTTCGAATGGCTTTTTTCTTGATCACGCTTCTTCACCTATTTCATGATATGAAAAAAAGTACTAAAACAGTACTTTTAAAGATGAATTTCTTGTAATTTTAAAAGTTCGACAACGGCACTGGCTCTTCCTTTGACACCGAGCTTCTGCATCACATTGGAAATATGATTTCTCACCGTTTTCTCACTGATGTGTAGCATGGTAGCAATTTCTTTGGTACTTTTACTCATGACAAGCAATTCAAAGACTTCTTTTTCTCTTTGGGTCAAGATCCCTTTATGCATGTTTTAATATCCCCTTTCCCTTTGCTAGTATCTTTCACTAGTATCTTATGAGAAAGCGGTTTTTTGTTGTGGGATAAACTCCTAGGTTTCAAATTTTACGGTTATGGTTTGTTTGTCTTCAAATTCGTTTTGTATGGTGCGCATGATATTATTCGCTAAGGTATTATCATGTTCTTTGGCAACCGCAACCACTTTAATTTGCGTTGTGTCTACTTTTACAAAACTGTCCAGTTTATAGTTTTCTTTAATCAGTTTTTCTAGTTTTTCTTCGGTTCCTTCGACTTCACTTAGATATTTTAATTGTTCGTAAGCGTTGTTTTTTTCTTCTGTGGTGGCATTTTCATCCGTCATCGTCGCCTCTAATTGTGATTTTGTAGCATCCCGTTCTTCTTCTAAGCTGACACGTAAGGCGGTTAAGTTATTGGTTTCAGAGATGGTTGTTTCTTCTTCGGTAGTTGTTTCCGTTTCACTAGTATTTTCCGCCGCTTTGCTTGCTACCAATAAATCACTTGGCATGGTAATATAGTAAACGCTTAAAACTAGAATTAAACTAAATAATGTTAAGAACCACAAATTTTGTTTGTTTATCATACGTTTCCTCCCTTTAACTACTATAATGTATGAGAGGAAACTGTTTTTATGAATAGAAAAATGGAAGGCTATTTCTGCTCTTGCAAATATTGAATGGCCAAAAGGACACTTTGTTTGCCATAACAGTATGTAAGAGATCCTTGTTGGTAAGCGATGTAAGGTTCTCTTAGAGGTCCATCACAAGAAAGTTCAATGGACGAGCCTTGGGTGAAGCTGCCACTGGCCATGATGATTTCATCTTGATATCCGGGCATTGCATCTGGTATGGGAAGAGAGATGGAATCGATCGCAGAGGCTTTTTGGATACCTTGGCAATAGAGAATTAAGTCTTCTCTGTTGTGGAAGATAATGTTTTGAACGATATCCACTCTTTCTTCGTTATATTTGGGTTCTACTTGATAGCCTAGCTCTTCCATGATAGCCGAGGTGAATAGTGCTGTCTTCAAGGAACTTGCTACGACACTGGGAGCAAAGAATAATCCTTGGAGGAGTTGTTTATTCATATCAAAGGTAGGTCCTACATCTCTCCCCTCGCCCGGTAAGGTTAAACGTTCGGCTGCTAGTTCGACTAAGTCTTTTCGGCCCGCAATATAAGCTCCGTTTGGGGCAATACCGCCGCCTAAGTTTTTTATGAGAGAGCCTACTACGAGGTCTGCTCCTACTTCGCAAGGTTCTTTGGTGGTTACAAATTCACAGTAACAATTATCTACCATAATGATGACTTCTTGATCCACTTCTCTTATTTTTTGAATGACTTTGGCTACTTTTTCGATCGATAAGGATTTTCGTTCAGAATAGCCTTTGGAACGTTGGATTTCAATGACTTTTACTTTTTCTTTTTTTAAAAAAGCTACGATCGCATCATAATCAAAGTCATTTTCTACTAGATCAATTTGATGATACTGAATGCCAAAGGATTTTAATGATGAAGGGTTTTCTTTGATCCCAATAACTTCATCTAAGGTATCGTAAGGTTTGCCACTGATACTTAGGAGAATATCAGAAGGACGCAATAAGGCAAAAAAGGCTACTGTTAAAGCATGACTGCCCGAGATAAATTGGGTACGGACAAGAGCATCTTCACTTCCTAATACCTTGGCAAAAATTTTTTCAATTTTTTCTCGTCCTTCGTCTTGGTAACCATAACCGGTCGTACCAAAAAAGTCAGTGGTGGCAACTCCTACTTCTTGAAAGGCCGCTAAGACTTTATTGCTGTTTTGTTGTTCTATTTTGTCAATCTTTTTTAAGAATGGTTCTATTTTTTGTTCTATTTTATTTATTTGGTCTTGATTCATCTTTTTACACCTCCATCGACACGAATAATACTATCGTTAATATAGCTGGCACCTTCGGTAGAAAGGAAATAAGCTACCGAAGCAATTTCTTCCGGATCTGCAAAACGATCTAATAAAATTTTGGCTTCTTCTTGTTTTTTAAAGGTTTCATCTAAGGAATGACTCATTTCGGTATTTACCCAGCCTGGAGCAATCGCATTGACGCGAAGATAAGGGGCAAAGGCTCTTGCTAAGTTATGGGTAAGAGAAATAAGGCCGGCTTTGGAAGCATCATAGTCTAAACTTTCAACATAAGGGGTATCGATCCCATTGGTTGAAGTGATATTTATGATGATTCCTTTTTTCTGTTCAAACATTCTCTTTCCTATTTTTTGACATAAGAGAAAAGGTCCAATGAGATTCACATCTAACGTTTTTTGAAAGTTCGTTTTTGTTTTATCTTCGAAAACGGTATCAAGAGCAATCGCGGCATTGTTGATTAAAACATCAAGAGAAGTATTCTCTAGTTGTTGGCATAAGGCTTCAATTTCCTCTTCTTTCGAAAGATCAAGAGAAAAAGCTTCTACGTTCTGATGATACTTTTCTTCGATTTCTTTTTTGACCTTTCGCATTTCTTCTTTTCTCGTATGATAAGTAAGGATCACTTGGTAACCATGGCTGGCATATTCTAAGGCAATCGCTTTGCCGAT
>CALVJC010000046.1 GCA_944331945.1 uncultured Bacilli bacterium | reverse complement strand
TTTTGGGGTCTGATAGTTTTCTCCCTTTTTGTATAGGGATCCTGCTAATCGATACAAATAAGAATAATTCTTTCTTTGGGTATAAGTAGTCATACACTTATTAATTTCAATAATAATTAAATGATTTTCTTTTCTTAATAAAAGATCCATTCTTAAATCTTTGATATTATTCCCGGTATTTAACTCTTGATCAATAAATTGATATTCTTCTAAATGATAAGGAACATAGGGTTTTAGGATACTAGAAAAGAATGTTAAGAAAGATTCTTCTTTTAAAAGATATTTAAATGTGGAATCATCAAACAATGAAATGTATCTTATGATTTGTCACCTCCTCTCTTTTTTCTTGCAGAATAACAGAAAAGGAAAGAAGGATCAAATGACCAATTTTTTAAATTCAGGCAAAAAATAAGGTGAATATTTTATTTTCCCTAGAGGAATTTTAAATATTCACCAACTAATATAGCTTAATTTTAAAAATTGGTACTTTTTTATTTTTTTGACATTTTAATAAAAGATGTAAAAATGCGTTTGGCATATTTATCCTTTTCTATAATAGATTCGGGATGCCATTGTACTCCGATGATAAATTTTTTCTTTTTCATTTCAATTCCTTCTATTAATCCATCTTCACTTCTAGCACTAATATATTCCTCTTGAATTTCTGGAATGTGATAATTATGTCTTGAATTAACATCAATTTCTGATTTCTTTACTATTTTATATAGTTTACTATCCTTTCTTATTTTTACTTTATGAACTTTATCCTTTGTTATTTCCATATGATTTATTTTGCTATTATTCTTTTCCGTATTATCAACAATTTTTCTTTTTTCTTTCGATATTTTTTTTCCTAATACTTGCATGCCTAAACAAATACCAAGCAGAGGAATATCTTTTTTTATGGCATAATCTACAACTAACTCATCCAGTTCATACCAATCATCTCCACCGGGTAAAAGAAAACCATCACACAATTTTAAGATATGAACCAAATCTTTTTGCTCTTCTTTGCTATATTCTTTCATTTGAAGGGGTTCTTTTTTTAATTGGTCTTCGGCTTGTGTTGGAACAATACAGATAGGAATTCCTCCGGAGAGAATAATTGCTTGACGAGCTTTTTCGATACAGCATAAATAATTTTGTTCTTTTAAGTTTCTACTAATAATTCCAATTACTGGTTTTTTCATGCTATCACCTCGTTATAGATTTATGGTTCTCTTTTTTTAATTATACTAAAAAAGTAATCGCTTGGATTACTTTTGATTTTTATCTAGAGGTTTCATAGTTGGAAATAAAATTACATCGCGAATCGAATCGGATTCTGTGAATAACATCATTAGACGATCCATTCCATAACCAATTCCTCCAGCTGGAGGCATACCATATTCTAAGGCCTCAATAAAGTCCATATCGATATCGTTTGCTTCCTCGTTTCCTAGATCTTTTTCTTTTAATTGTTCTTCAAATCTTTCTAATTGATCATCCGGATCATTTAATTCTGTATAGGCATTCGCAAATTCTTTTCCACCAATGAATAATTCAAAGCGATCTACAAATCTTGGATCTTCTTTATTCTTCTTTGTTAAAGGAGAAATTTCGATTGGATGACCGTATAAGAATGTTGGTTGAATTAGAGTTTCTTCTACATACTTTTCAAAGAAAAGATTGATAATATGTCCTACTGTCTTTTCGTGTTCTTGTACTTCGATTTTATGTTCTTCCGCTAGTTTTAAGGCTTCTTCTATCGTCATTTCTTGTTTGAAATCAATTCCTGTTTGTTCTTTAATTGCTTCTACCATACTTACACGTTTCCAAGAACCTTCTAGATTAATGTCATGACCATACCAATGATAGTCCATTTTTCCTACTACTTCTTTGGCAATCGTTTGGAACATGTTTTCCGTTAAGTCCATCATTCCTTCTAAATCAGAATAAGCTTGATAGACTTCCATCATAGTAAATTCGGGATTATGTCTTGTATCCATTCCTTCGTTACGGAAAGTTCTACCGATTTCATAAACGGATTCCATACCACCTACTAATAATCTTTTTAGAGGTAATTCTAAGGCAATTCTTAAATACATATCAAGATCTTGAGCATTATGATGAGTTACAAAAGGTCTTGCCGCTGCGCCCGTTAAAAGTGTTGTCAAGACTGGAGTTTCTACTTCTACAAAACCTCTTTTATCTAAAAAGTTTTGAATCGAACGAATAATCTTTGGTCTTAGGAAAGCTACTTTTCTAGCATCGTCATTCATGATGAGATCAACATAACGTCTTCTATACCGCTCTTCAATATCGGTAAGACCATGGAACTTTTCCGGAAGAGGTCTTAAGGCTTTTACCAAATGCGTGTATTCTAAACATTTGATAGTTACTTCGCCCGTTTTTGTTTTCATGATTTTACCATAGACTCCAACAATATCTCCAAGATCAGCTGTTTTAAATAAATTATAAATTTCTTCTCCCACATCATTGATTGAAATATAAATTTGAATGGAACCTGTCTTATCTTTTAAGGAGAAGAAGGAAGCTTTTCCCATTTTTCTGATAAACATGATTCGTCCCGCTACTTTAGCAGTATCTGTCATATTTTCAAAAGCATCATGTTCCACATCTTGATATTTTTCTTTGACTTCTTGGGCAAAAGAATCTCGATCATAACGTTGCCCAAAGGGATCAAGACCCATTTCTTTTATATCTTTTGCTTTTTCTCTTCTTACTAATTCTTGTTCTGTTAACTCTCGCATGCTATCGCCTCTTTTCTTGTATTTGTCATTACAACTTCTGTTTTAACTAATTTGTCATGAAGACCTTGTTTCTTTTGGGTAAATCCTATCATAATAGCACTAGTAATTAGGACACCATATTGAAGAATAGTTAGGAACGTATTTAGGCTTAGATAAGTGTTTTTATTTACAAAAAAGATAAGACATAAACAAATAATATTATAGAAGATACTATTGTTTATCATGGAACGAAATAACATATCGTTCATACTAAGTGGGGTATCGTCGCATTTTTTTACTCTTATCTTCAATACTTTTTTTCCTAATGTCTGTCCATTTTGATAAACTGGAACCACCACAAAATAGACTAAATAAACAACAATCGATACAATGGTTAAAACAACCGTCTGTCTTGAAACTTCATAGCTGATATCCACCATTTGATTGACATAATCTTCCATTGATATTTCTTGATTCATATAATTTTCCATGATTGTCGTTTGTTCTTCATATAATTTTTCTGTAGTGTCATTTATCGGAATAAAAGCAGTAATTAAACTGGCTATTACACTTACTATAATAACATCTAATAGGAAAGCTAAAAAACGTTGACTAAACAAGGCTTTCATTTCCGGACTATCCTTTTTTAAGCTGGAAGTTTTCTTTTCTTTGTTTTGTTCTTTTACTATTTCAGCTTCCATTATTTTTTCTTTCTTTTTCATCTAATTCCTCCTTAAACTCTTCTAATATATGTAGTATATCATAAAGTCTTTTCATTTGGAAAATTTTATTTTTTACTTCGTTTGCCCCCTTGATTCCTTTTAGATACCAACTAATATGATTTCTTATTTCTAAAACAGCATGATGTTCATCTTTTAATTCTGCTAATAAGTTAAGATGTTTTTCGATCATATTGATTTTATCCTGTATCGTAGGAGGTTCTGGTACTTCTTTTCCCTCTAAGTAATATACGGTATCACGGATAAGCCACGGGTTACCTAAGGCACCTCGTCCAATCATTACCGCATCACAACCAGTCTCCTCTAGCATTTGTTTGGCTTTTTCTTTGGTGGTTACATCGCCATTGCCAATGACAGGAATAGATACTGCTTCTTTGACTTTTTTTATGATAGACCAATCGGCTTGTCCACTATAACCCTGACTTCTCGTCCTGGCGTGAATGCAAATCGCTTTGGCTCCATTTTCTTCACAGATTTTAGCTACTTCTACCGCATTGATATGTTCTCGATCCCAACCACTTCTTATCTTAACAGTTACGGGAATGGATACGGCATTACTGACGGCTTTTACAATCTCACCAATTTTTGGGGGATTTTTTAAAAGGGCACTCCCCGCTTGTGCTCTTAAAGCTACTTTCGGGACAGGACATCCCATATTGATATCAATAATGTCTGGTTTCATATTTTGCTCAATATATTTTGCGGCTTTGACGAAAGAATCAACATCACTACCAAAAATTTGCTGAACTAGTGGACGTTCTTCTTCTTTCATATAAAGCATATCAAGTGTTTTTTGATTATCATAACAAATGGCTTTATCACTTACCATTTCAGCATAGATCAAACCGCAACCCATCTCTTTGATAATGCTCCGATAAGCACTATTGCCAATACCGGCCATGGGCGCTAAAACAACTTGGTTGGCAATTTCGACATTTCCAATTTTCCATTTCACTTGTATCACTTCGCTTCCGCTTTATTATAAACGAAAAGAAGCTTTCTTTCAAGCTCCTTTTATTTTCTTTTATTTCGGTAATAAGATAATAATCTTTGGGTACTTTTTACGAGACTTTTTCTATCTTGCATCATATCCAGTTCCATAATGGAAGCAGGATATTTTGCTTTCAAAGTTTCTTCATATAATTCATAAGGGATCTCGGCCTCTAAAGGTCGGTAAGCTAACAAATCATACTTTCCTTGTTCAAACAACTCTAAGGCAGCGAGTTCATTTGGAAGACATAAGATATTCTGAAGACGATAATATTTTTTCTTCTCAATCCGAAAGAGAAAAATTTCTTCTGGATCTGTTATTAAGTATTTACCTATTGATCGGGGTTCTTCATTCCATCCTTCGTTATAAAGTTGAATTAAATGCTTTTCTTGGTATGCTCCTCTCAAATACTCTTCCAGAGCTTGTTCTCCTTGTTTTCTTTCAAAAAGAGAAGCTTCTTTTGAATCATGATAAAAGAATGTCTCATTCAAATCTTCTTCCTCATATTTTAATTTATCTTCTGTTTGAAATTTCTTAATCATATCCCTATTTTCTGTTTCTAAAGTATAAAAGGCATAATCAAAAGATAACATATGTGCTCTACGATAGTTTTCTAAAGCTTCTTTGGTGGCTTTTAATTCTTTGACGAGCAAACTTTTCCCGCTTTCACTAAATTCATATAATTCCGTTATTTTTCTCCTTCTTTCTTTTGTTTTTTTAATAAATCTCTTATCTCGGTTAAGAGAATTGTTTCTTCACTTTTTTCCACTTCATTTTCCTTTTGTTCTTCTTTCTTTAATCTGGTAAATAATTTTACCATCATAAAAATACATAAAGCAATAATTAAAAAGTCAATAATAGATTGGAGAAAAGAACCATAGGCAATATTCGCATCTTTGATGGTAATACTTAAGTTGCTAAAGTCTAAGCCTCCTAGTAAAATTCCAATCAAAGGGGTTAAGATATCATTGACTAGACTCGTTACAATTTTTCCAAAAGCACCTCCTACAATGACTCCGACGGCCATATCGATAACATTCCCACGAGAGATAAATGTTCGAAATTCATTGGCTTCTTTTTGAATAAATTTTTCTTTTTTCATCATACTACCTTCTTTCTATTTCTTTTTAATCCGTGATAATATTTTAACACTATCTTCTATTTTTGTTTTTAGATTAGGAGTTATTTTACTTTGTTCCTCAAAGTTGCATTCCCCTTTTGATTCTAACTGGAATAAATGAAATGGTGTTTGATTCAGAAGATCTTCTTTTAATAAATTATGATAATCTCCTTTTTCTAATAAATGTAAGCCAACCAGATTTCTTTCTAAACGAATCAATTGAGGAAGACAGTAATATTCTTTTTGACTTTGGTTATCATAGGCTGCTTCATAGGGAGTAAGGGAAAGAAAATAGCCTTTTAATTCTTTTTGATAGGCAAGAGAAACGGGACTTTGATCAAAGTATTTTCCTTCATAAAAGCGCTCTAAGAGTTTTGTTCTTACTAACTTTTCAAAGAAGGTTAATTCTTTTTTTGTTTGATCCACAAAGATCGTTTCTTGTTTTAAAAGGTCATTTTCCGTGAAAGATGCTAGGTTAGAAGTATAAAAGGATTCTGCCAATTTTGAATTCGTAGTTTCTAAAAGATAAAAGTTGGGGGTTAAAAATGATTTTTTGTACCATTTTAGTATTTCTTTTTGTCCCTTTAATTCATATAGTAAAATTTTTTTCGGATCTTTACTTTGTTCATACAGCATAAAAGCACTCCTTTCTTTTGCTATTTATTATAACTGTAATTCTTTTTTCTTGCAAAGAAAAAAACGGATTATTCTTCGCCTTCAAGAGCTTTTAATAATTCCGCTTTATTCATTTTAGAGTATCCTTTAATGCCTTTTTCTTTGGCAATTTCCTTTAGCTTAGTAATAGACATTTTTTCATAAGTTGTTTCTTCTTCTTCATCTGGCATTTTACCATGTTCTACTAAGTAATCAATTTGTTCTTTGGTTAGAGTTTCATATTCTAATAATGTGGTAGCTAATAGATCAAGTAGTTTTCTATTTTCATTGATAATTTTAGTTGCTTTTTCATAGCATTCTTCAATGATTTTACGCATTTCAATATCAATTTCATGAGCTACCTCATTGGAAAAGTTACGAGATTTATTATAATCACGTCCTAGGAAAACGCTTCCTTCTTGTTGTTCTAGTTGCATTGGTCCTAGGTCACTCATACCATATTCGGTTACCATACTACGCGCTATTTTCGTGGCTTTGGCAAAGTCATTTTCTGCGCCTGTGGTCACTTCATGAAAAACTACTTCTTCCGCTACACGCCCTGCTAGTAGTCCAGTTATTTGTTCTAGTAAATCTGTTTTGGTAGAACAAATCTTTTCTTCGCTTGGAATCATCATGTTGTAACCTCCAGCAGAACCACGAGGGATAATTGTTACTTTTTGAACATCACTGGCTCCTTTTAATTTAATTCCAACAACGGCATGTCCTGATTCATGATAAGCGACAAGTTTTCGATCGTTTTCACTTCTGTTTTTACTTGATTTGGCAGGTCCCATTAAGACACGATCACTTGCTTCATCAATTTCACTCATTGTAATTGCTTCTTTGTTTCTTCTTACTGCAAGAAGGGCTGCTTCATTTAATAGGTTTTCAAGGTCTGCTCCTGAATAGCCTGGAGTCCTTTTCGCAATCGCTTCTAGTTTTACATTTGGTGCTAGTACTTTGTTTCTAGCATGCACAGCTAGTATTTCTTCTCTTCCTTTGACATCTGGTAAGTTTACCGTTACTTGGCGGTCAAATCTACCTGGACGAAGTAAAGCTGGATCTAGAACATCCGGACGGTTGGTAGCGGCAATAATGATAATTCCTTCATTTTCTCCAAAACCATCCATTTCCGTTAGTAATTGGTTTAGGGTTTGTTCTCTTTCATCATGTCCTCCACCAAGTCCAGTACCACGTTGACGACCTACGGCATCAATTTCATCAATGAAGATCAAGCATGGCGCTGTTCTTTTGGCTTGTTGGAACATATCACGAACACGGCTGGCACCAACACCAACGAATAATTCTACGAAATCAGATCCACTAATATAGTAGAAAGGAACATTGGCTTCTCCAGCTACGGCACGAGCAAGTAAAGTTTTACCAGTTCCTGGAGGACCATATAATAAAACTCCTTTAGGAATTCTAGCTCCTAGTTTTTGGAATTTCTTTGGATTCTTTAAGAAGTCAATTAATTCTTTTACTTCTTCTTTTTCCTCTTTTAATCCAGCAACATCTTTAAATGTTACCTTATTTTTATCACTTGATAGTTTCGCTTTACTTTTACCAAAATCGAAGGAATTCTTTCCAGAACCCATTTGTTTTGATAAGAACCAGAAAGCAAATCCACCAATGATAATAATTGGTAATAAGTTGACTAAAATAATAAGAAATGAATTTGATTCAGGATCCGTTGCTGCTTCAAAAGCAAAGTCTTGCACATCGCTAGCATCCGTTAATCGTTTCATAACTTGTTCTGATAATGGAACTCTAGCATAAAAAGTCTCATTTTCATCATAGTCTTTTAATTTACCTCTTAATTCATATACTTTTGCTCTTTCTCTTGGAGTAACTTCTAACTCTGTTACTTCCTCCGTATCAAGAGCATTCATAAATTCATCATATGTTAAAACATTTACTTGTTGATTTCCGATACTTACAAAATAGAAAACACCTAAAATAATAAGTAACAAAAATACATATGGTAATAATCCTTTTTTTACTGTTTTCTTATTTACGTTCACCTTTTTTCTCTCCTTCTTTTATTTATATCTCAATATTATATCATAAAAGTCTGTTTTGTTCTTATCAAATTTTGACTTTTTCAAACCTGGAACAAAAACAATGGTATTTTTGCTATCTACCACAATAGGCCAAATTTCTCTTTCCCGTGGTGTGATCTTCTTTTCTATAAAAACATCTTTGAGTTTTTTATGACCTCCACCCTTTAAAGCAATGATATCACCATATTCTCTGGTTCTTACCCGAAGTGGTAAAGTAATTTCTTTACTAGATAAGCGAATGATATTATTGCTATTCGACTCTTCTTGCTCTACTTCTTCTAGTATGTGTCCATTCGGTAGTTTTGTATACTTATTTAATTCAATTTCATAATGAGAAATTTCTTCTAAGATACGATGGAGATAAAATTCGTTGTAATTTTTAGTAGCGATAACATCATTTGGAAGGGTTACTTCACTATTTGCTTTTTTACTTTTTATTAAGTTTAAAAGTAAATTAATATGGTGATCATTGATTAAAATAAGATCATCTTGATAATAATTCTCTAAGATGTCTTCTAGGATCGTTTGTTGGATTAAATCGTCTTGTTCCAAAAATTTGTTAATAAGAACTCTATCATGAAATATCACTTTTTTCAAGGCTTTTGTTGTTTCTCTTTCAATATAGCTATTTGCTTTTTGAATAGTAATACTAAATTTTAAGAATTTTTCATGGATATTTGGATCTTCTTTTTTTAAAAAAGGAAGAACTTCTTTCCGATAACGGTTTCTCGTGTAGACATTGCTGTTGTTACTACTATCGATTGCATAAGGAATATGATTTTTCTCATCATATTCAAGTAGTTCTTCCTTCGTTTTCTCAATAAAAGGGCGATAAATAATGTAATCTCCCATATTGATTTGTTTTTTAAAACCACTATAGCCTTCTAAAGTTGTTCCGCGGGCAATTCGCATTAAAATCGTTTCCATTAAATCATCGCCGTGATGCGCAGTCATTAAATACTTCGCTTGATACTTCATAATAACTTCTTCAAAAAAATGATAGCGGATATTCCTTGCTTCATTATGAAAATTATCATCTCCATAATGTTCAATTTTCATATATTCAAAAGGGACTTGATGCTCGATACAATATTCTTCTAAGTCTTTTCGTTCTTGTTCACTGGCAAGACGCTTTCCATGATTAATATGAGCACAGACAAGACGAATGTCTTTTTCTTCTCTTAACTTTAATAAGGTGTGAAATAAAGCCATGGAATCTGGTCCATAACTGCATCCAAAGACTATGATATCGCCCTTTTTTAAGTCTAAATCTTGGTATAATGTTTTGGTATCCATATTTCCTCCTTGCTAACCAAAAGAAAAATACCTATTCGTCATCTTCAGGTATTCTTAGGATATACTCTCCATCTTTTGAGTAATAGTATTTTTCTCTAGCATACCGCGCAATATAATCTGCATCTTGTAATTTGTTGACGTCTGCTTCTAATTCTTCTTCTTTATCTTTTAAACTCGTTAATTCTTCTTTTAGTTCTGTTTTTTCCTGGTATTTACCATAGATTTCTATCCAATATTTTCCAATGGTATAAGTGGTTCCTAAAATTACCAAGATAGAAGCAAAGCATAAAAGAATTGGACCTATTTTCTTCTTTTTTTTCTTTTTCTTTGGCATTTTTTCACCCACTTTCCTAACTTATATTATAGAGTGGTTTTCCTTCTATTTCAACCGATTCGAGGATTCTTTCTTTTTTTTGACACTTTTTGGCATTTCTTTAATCCATCTTCGTAAAAAAGAACCTTTTTTAAATGTTATTAAAAAGCCTAAGAATAAAAGTAAATAAAAGTAAGGGTGTAAGATACCATAGTTTATTTTTTTCATTAAGAGAAAATATAAAAGGGCCATATCGGATAAAAAGAAAAAATTTGATAAAATTCTAAGGTAACGGGGGCCGCTAAAGATAATATTATAGTTTATATTTAGCAGAAGGGAGAAAAAGATTCCATAGCCAAAGGAAAAGATAGATGAGATAATTTGGGTTTGTAAGGTCATTATTTAAATAGACGATTAAAGATACTGGTAGTTGCTGATTCTTTTTTGTTGTTTTCTGCCATATAGGAAAAAGCAGTTACCACTCCTTTAATCGAAACATTTCCTGAGATGGTGTCTAATTTAATGAGCTCTAGGCCTTCTCCTTTTACCACTAAAAACCCCATGGTCGTCTCTAGTAGGAATTCTTCATTATCAAAGTTTTCTATTTTTTTTACGCCTGTGATCAGTAGATTTTTTCTTTCGGTCAAAGTAATACTATGATTGTAATTGCTAACAATTGCTTCTTTTGTTTCCATAATCTTCCTCCTAGTAAAGATTATGATGAAAGGAAAAAATTATGATAAAAAAAGAATCTATTCTTCGGTAGATTCTTGTTCAACGTTATTATAAGCTTCTAATATTTTATCTTGAAACATAGCTCGTACTTCAGGATTGATAGGATGTGCAATATCGCGATATCCTCCAGTTTGCGTTTTCTTGCTTGGCATAGCGATAAATAAACCGTTGTCTCCTTCAATAATACGAATATCATGAACAGCGAAACTATCATCAATTAAAACTGATGCGATTCCTTTCATTCGTGATCCTTCTTTTTCAATTTTTCTTACGTTGACAGATGTAATTTTCATTTGTCTATCCTCCTTTTAAAGCACTAACACTTTATAAGATCATTTTATACTATCTTTTTTAGAAATGCAATAAATTTTATAATATTTCAAGGCTTTCTGTCAATAAGTCATTATAAGAAAATGATTTGATTTTGGTAGGGGTTCCTTTTAAGCGAATTAAGAAGATAGCCGGATATGTTTCAATAATTTCTCCTGTGAATTCTTCCACTTGGTGGCGGCTGCCATTAAATTTGAAATGTAAGGTTTCTCCTTCTTTTTGTTTGATTTTTTCTCTTACGTTTTCAATATTCATCTTGGATACCCCACATACATCGTTCCACTGGTGATAATTCCGCCCATGCCGGCACTACCATAGTGAGTTTTTTCAATGAGGGAGAGCAAATCAATTTCTTTGTTTTTGGGAGAAAGAGCGACAAGAGAAGCAATAATGGCCGGATCTAGGGCATGAATATTAATTCTTTTGGGGCTAGAAGCAAAGTTTGAACCAGCTTTGATTAGTTCTTCATAATTGGATTGACAAGCACCTGCGATAATAATTAACTTATCTTGACTTTTTTCATAGTTTCTCGCCGCTTTAATGGCTTCGGCAAAATTAGAAGAGTTTTGATAGTTACTATTTTTTTGTTTATCTTTGGCTCCTTTTTTAAAAGAATCGTGTCCTGTAATAATTACAATATCTGGTTTATAAGTTTCTAAATATTTTTCAATTTCTTCGGGCATTTCTTTTTCTTTGATATTGATACCATAGGCTTCTAAGTGCATTTCTTTGTAAAAGGAAATACAACGTTCTAAATAGTCTTTGTCTCCATCTAAATGAAGAATCTTTCCTGGTAAATAAAAATACTCACTGCGATCCAAATTTAACATACTTTGTAATTTGTTAATATCTTCCCGATCTTCTTTGCTTGCTGAGGGTATATTTTCTTCGAATAATTCTAAGTCATCTAGTTCACTATCGGCATAAAGTCTCACATCAATTCCTTTTAAATAGGCAATGTTATCATCAATATCAATTATTTTAAAGAGTAGATCATTATTGTAGGAATTTCGAGTCACTAAATCTCCTATTTTAAACATCATAAAATCACCCACTTCATTTTATGCAGGTGACTTTCTCTTTATTCATATAAACCATTCGCTAAATCAATAAAAACAGGATATTCCATGGCTTCTGCTCTGGTGTTTAAGTCATAGCCATATTTTTTTAAGATTTCGGCGACGAGATCTAAATTATAATTTTTTAGATTATTTCGAATCGTTTTTCTTTTAAAACGAAAACTATTATGGACAATCTGCTGAAAGAATTCTTCGCTTTTTAAAAACTCTTTGTCTTTTTTTGGTGTAAAAGATACTACTACGCTATCAACATTGGGGACAGGATGAAATTTAGTACGTGGCACAAAAAATTCCTTTTTAATATTGAAATAATAATTTAAAAGGACAGTCAAAGCGCCATACTGTTTCTTTCCCTTCGTGGCACTAAAGCGATCTCCTACTTCTTTTTGAACCATCATGATGATTTTTTCAAAAGAAAGAGCGGAAGAGATTAGTTTAAATAAAATAGGGGTTGTAATATAGTAAGGGACATTACTGACAAAGAATAAATGGTTGTATTCATATTCTTCTATATCTTGTTTTAAGTCTGCTTTAAGAAAGTCTTTATAGCAAATTTTTATGTTTTCATAGTCTTTTAAATTAAGGGTTAAAATATCTTCTAAACTGGTATCTACTTCGTAGCTTAAAACCATTTTCGCTTTTAAGGCAAGTTCTTTGGTAAGGACACCAGCGCCAGGTCCCACTTCGATAACGAGATCGTCTTTTGTTATATTCGCTATTTGAACGGTATTTTTTATGATGTTTTTATCTTTTAAAAAATTTTGTCCGAATTTCTTTTTAAATTGAAAGTTTGATTCCATACTGCTTCACCACATTGCCATTATACCGAAAAATCAAGGAAAAGGATACATTTTTATTCATTATTAAGATAATTTTACAAAAAGACAGATCAAAAAAACAACAATTAATGTTGCTTTTCTTTTTTACTCTAATACTTCCGTTTCTTTTTTTAGTTTTTTCGTTTCTTTCTTTTCTTTTGGTTGAAACATAAAGAATACATTTCCAATACATAAACCATATAACATAATCTTAAGATATGCTAGAAAGCTATTAAAATAGTTAAAGTCAATTCCATAACCGTATTTTTGATTTAATACCATATTTTTATCAGCAAAGGCTCTATAGCCTACATATAAAATGGTTAAAAAGACTAGATTACAGGTAATGTTATAAAAAATGTTTTGTGATACCCCTTTTTGGTGGAAGATAAGATTTACTACAAATAATCCTAATAATACAAAGAACGGAATAAAGACATTAATAGAAGTCATAAATCCTTTTTCTAAGCGGCTATTCATTTGAATGACAATAAATATTGTGATACCGAATGCTGCAATAAAAAGAAGATACTTTGTTATATTAAAGATTCCATTTAATATTTTAGTCATCATATTCTTTATCCTCCTATTACTATATTTTTATACCATTCTGATATTTCTACTGCTAAATCTAGGGAAGCATTATAGTTTTCTAAAATGGCATAATAACTGTCTTTTGTTAAACCAAAAATAGTATTTTTATTGTCATTATTACTAAACTGATAATTATCAGCATTTTCTATGTTACTCATGATATAAGCTGGATTATTCATTAACTTAGAAATGTTTAATCTAACAAAAGGACGAATGGTTGCTAAAGACGGAATGTTCATCGACTCACTATCACTACTACCAAAGTAATTTAGTTGCATAACCACGCAGTCATTTAAAATTTTATTTTGATAGAAGGAAGCAAAGTCATAGACTTCTTTTAAAGAATACTCTGTTTTTTGTAAATAAGCTTGAGATTCTTCTGATTCAAAACTACTAGCGCATGCATTTAAACGAATTTGGATATTACTTAAATCATAACTTATGTAACTTCCTCGATAGGTATTTGGATCATAAACCGCCGCATTTTCTTTAATCGTATTTATTTTTTGTTGAACACTTTCTCTCGTAGTCGCTAAGTTCGCACTAACATCTGCAATTTCACCAATATCTTTCGCATGATTATAATTTAGGAAAATCAAGAAAAAGGCTAGGCCAAAGATTAATCCCGTAAAAGTATATCCAATTAAACGACTATATTCTAATAATAATTTTTTCATATTTCTTCCTCCATTTGAATATTTATTTGATAACTATAAGATTTATCTTTCCAATCACTTTCCATACTATCTTCTGAAAGCCATATTTTTAATACATATTGGTTCTCTTTTTGGCCATCTATACTTCTTTCATCTAAGACATTATTGGAAATTTCATCAAGGGTTCCAGAACGGATGCTTAATCCATTTAAGAAAAGTTCATAAGAAAGTTGGCTTCTTGATAAAGTAGTACCAATAGAATTGGTAATGGAATCTTCTAATAATACTTTATAAATTCCTGAACTAGTTCCGACATTTTTAACTGAAAAAGAGTATCCTTCTATTTGATCTACGTTATCGGTTGGAACCGCATCTTCTTCATGAATCGTATTTTCATTATTATCTAATTGAATTTGAATGTTCGCAATCCCTTGTTCCTTATCTTCCTCTTTCGATTGATAGAATACTTGGTACCAAAAGAAAGAGGTTCCAGCAATAAAGAGGAAGAGTACGACTCCAGCTAGAATCAATAATAGCTTTTTTTTCATTCTTTATACCTCCCTATTTTTTTCTTAACTTTGAATTTTTGTTTCTCATTGGTATCTTTTTTTTCTTTTGGTTTTCCCAATGTTTTAATTAGTTTAACAATATCATAAGAAATGATAGCTAAAGCTGGGAGGACAATGATAAATATCCAACCAGAAGCACTACTTAAATAGTATTGTAAATATCCGACTTTCGGAATTCTTAAAATTACTTTTCCATAAATATCATCAAATTCAATTCGAGAAGCATCCGTTGTATTATTTGCATCTCCTTTGGTTGTAAATAAGTATTTTCCATCGGTCGTTTTTTCTATTTTGTTAATACGATGTGTTACGGTTACTCCAGAATATCGATAATCTGTTGAGGTAAAGGTTATAACGTCTCCTACTTTGAGAGACTCAGGATCATTTACACGAACTGTTACAACTAAATCTAAAACGTTAATCGCTGGCACCATACTAGGACTTACAATGGTATAAGCGGAAAAAATAGGAGGCTTCGTTACTCCGTTTTTAATGTTCCTATTTTGATCGATGAAGTTTACAAGAAAGCAAATAAAGACAATCGCCATTATAAAAATCAAAGAATACATAATAACGGTTGATATATAATGTAAAATTTTCTTGACCGTGGTGCTTTTTTTTGCTTTTTCTTTTGTTTCTAAAGTTTCCAAGTTATCACCCACTTATTATTCTAACCTATAATTAATATATCATAATTCCGTTGACAAGAAAAGAAAAAGAATTGATTTCTTTTCCTTTTTAAGTGTCGATTTTTGCATTTACTACAACTTGGACCGAAAAACTTCTAGAATCTTCTGTTAATGGGGTGGTTCCATTTACCCACATGCGAAGGCGATAATTTGTGGAAGAGGTTGAACTTACAGAGTCTCTAACTAAAAGCATGGTTCCCGCATTACTGCCAATTTCGGTTTGGCTAGTTAAAGGAGTAAAGACTGTTGGTTCCATTACTTCTTGATAAGTTCCATTAATTTGTTGCTCTAAATATAATTTTACTTCATCATTCGCTAAAGTAGAGGAAGTTGCCTTTTCTGCTGATACTTCGTAAGTTGTCGTTGCATTTCCTTTGATTGTTGCTTGAACAGTAAAATCAAAGTATTCTCCTGCTCCACTTAATGTTTTTCCCATTTCGTCGCTGATAGGTTGTGCATCGGTTATACTAATACCATTTGTATCCTCAGTAAATTGTAGAGAAATATTACCTGTATCTATGGTATTAATATGATTACTTTCATTGGTAAAATTATAAACGGCTGTTGAAACTCCAATAATCATTAATAAAACAATGAGAAGACAAATAATACTGAAAAAAAATTGTTTATTGGATTGTCTTTTAATTTCATTTTCTTGTTCCATTTCGTTCCACCTTCTTATTATGTGTTTATTGTAACATAGATTTATTTTTTGGTAAAGAAAAAAAGTGTCACATTTTGGTAAAGAAAAAAAGTGTCAAGAGAGACACTTCTAATTTACATCTTATGCTGCAGCAGCACCATAGACATTTACTCTAAGCTTATAGGTTCCAGATGTTCCAAGATTAGAATAATTTTCATCAATCCACATTCTTAAACGATATTTACGTGTTAGTGAAGTTGTAAAAGTATCTTCATGCAACTTATACTGATCTTGTGGAGCTCCAGTATTTGTTGTATCTGTAGCGTCTGTAGTTTCAAGAGCTGAAACTAAAGTAGGTGCTAAAATTTGACTATCTGCATCTGCATCCATGTTTGTTAAATACACTTTGATGCCACTATCAGGTATGTCGCTGTCTCCTTCTTTTGTAGCTGTAATGATATAGTTAATGGTTGTATCACCAGTAATCGTAGCACTTACATTGAAATCAAAATATTGTTCATTATCTTCTTCCATTCCAGATAATGCTATACCATCATCATCAGACATTGGTAGAGCGTTTACTAGATTGATTCCATTGGTCGTTTCATTATAACTCATAACGATACTACCAGTAGTGATCGTATTTACTTTTTCTCCTGTTTTACTATAAGAGAAAGCAGCGAATGATACACCTACAACTGCAACCACCAAAATTGCTACTCCTAACACAGATAGTAATATCTGCTTTGATGAATTGTCTTTCATCCTGTCTAACCTCCTTTATTATAATATAACAATTTTTTTCTTTTACTGCAAGATAAATTCTAATTTAAAGATTCACTATGGTAACAGTTCAGACCTTAAACAAAAAATTATGCACAATTGAATAAAATAGGTATTGAAAAATAAGGGTTTTATGGACTCTTATTTTTACTTTATCCACAGATTTAAGAAATCGCTTCAAAACTATT
>CALVJC010000045.1 GCA_944331945.1 uncultured Bacilli bacterium | reverse complement strand
TTTTTAGTCTCTTACTTTGATATGCGCTTCTCTTAATTGCATTTCACTGACTTCACTTGGCGCTTCCATTAAGTTATCGGCTCCTGAGGCACTCATTGGGAAGGCAATGGTTTCACGAATCGATTCTTCATCAAGAAGAAGCATTAACATCCGGTCAAGTCCAGGGGCCATTCCAGCGTGTGGTGGCGCACCATATTGAAAGGCTTCATATAAGGCTTTGAATCGCTGTTTCAAATCATTTTCCGTATAACCAGCAATTGTAAAGGCTTTTTTCATAATCTCTAAATCATGATTTCTAACAGCACCACTGGCCATTTCAATGCCATTACATACAAAGTCATATTGAAAAGCCAAAATTTCTTCTTTTTTCTCTTTCTCTAAGGCTTCTAAGCCACCTTGAGGCATACTGAATGGGTTATGCATGAAAATATATTTCTCTTCTTCTTCACTCCATTCATACATTGGGAAGTCTTTGACAATGCAGAAAATAAATTTATTTGGATCAAGGTAATCTAATTTTCTACCTAGTTCCATACGGATTTCTCCTGCAAGTGGTAAGGCTTTGGTCCGATCGGCAATGAAGAATAATACATCTCCAGCATGAAGGTCTGCTTTATCGATTAAAGCTTGTCTTTCCTCATCACTTAAGAATTTATCGATAGGTCCGGCAAAAGAAAGATCTTCATTTACTTTGAAATAACCAATGCCTGGCATTCCAATGCTTTTCGCAAAGTCTACTAATTCATTAAACCAAGAATTGCTTTTGGAAGCGATATTTTCCACTTTAATTCCTTTGACTGGAATACCACGGAATGGACGAAATTCGGTATCTTCAAATTCTTCGGTTAAATCAATAATTTCAAGAGGATTTCGCAAATCTGGTTTATCGGTTCCATACTTTTCCATGGCTTCTTTATAACTCAAGCGGCGGAAAGGCAATGGAGAAATTTCTTTGTCTGTGAATTCTTTAAAGGTCTCATAGAAGATCTTCTCCCCTACTTCTAAAACATCTTCTTCGGTAGCAAAGGCCATCTCGAAGTCCAATTGATAAAATTCTCCGTAAACCCGATCACGTCTTGCATCTTCATCGCGGAAACATGGAGCGATTTGATAATACTTATCGAATCCAGAGCACATTAATAATTGTTTGAATTGTTGAGGGGCCTGTGGTAAAGCATAGAATTTTCCTTTAAACTTCCGACTTGGAACGATAAAATCTCTGGCTCCTTCAGGTGATGAAGCTGTTAGGATTGGGGTTTGAATCTCCACGAAGTCTTCTTGTTCCATAAAATTTCTTAAGAAACGAATGACTTTATTGCGGAATAAAATGGTATTTTTTACTTTCGGATTTCTTAAATCAAGATAACGATATTTAAGCCGTACTTCTTCCGCTACTTCTTTACTCGTCATTACTTCAAAAGGAAGAACATTTTTACTTTTGCCTAGTACTTCGATCGATTCGACAAGAAGTTCAATCTCCCCTGTTTCTAACCGCGGATTGTAATCTTCTTCGGCTCTTTTACGAATGGTTCCTGTGATACTGACAGATGATTCTCTCGTTAAACCATCAAAGATCGAATCATCATTGCTTACCACTTGTAACGTTCCATAAAAATCACGAACATCTACAAAGATAACCCCACCGTGGTCCCGAATATTTTCGATGAACCCAGCTACTCTTACTTTTTCTCCTACATCATTATTTCTTAATTTTCCAGCATAATGATCTCGATATTTATTTGCTTTCATTTATTTTCTCCTTTTCTCTAGTTCTTTTTTAATTAACTCTAAGGTAATATTTGGATTGGCTTGACGATTACTTTTCTGCATGACTTTACCAATAAAGTAATTGATGACATAATCTTTGCCCTCTTCCACATATTGTCTTACTTGTTCCGGATTTTCCTCTAAAGCTTCCGTAATATAAGTTAACAATTTTTCTTCATCATTGATTTGTTCTAGATGTGATTCTTTGATGATATCACGAGGATCTTTTTTCTTTTCAAGAGCTTGATATAAAATCTTTTTCCCGTGATCCAAAGATATTTTTCCTTGATGAACCAAATCTATAACACCACTTAACATTTCTTCGGTGATAAAAAAGTCTTTTAAGTCAATTTCTAACTTTTTAAGAGAGCTTAAGACACTCGTTGTTACAAAATTAACCGTTAGTTCAATATCACTACCAAGCAAGAGAATGTTTTCAAAATAGTCCGCGATATCTTTATTTTTTGATAAAACAGTGGCATCGTATTCCGAAAGATGAAACTCATTGATATACCGATGAAGGCGATCGAGTTTTAACATCGGAACGGTTTGGCGAATTCCATCTAAGTATTCTTTGGTTAATTTGACCGGTGGAAGATTTGGTTCGACATAATATTTATAATCAACGGCATCGACTTTTTCCCGCATGGAGTAGGTTTTGCCATCTTCATCAATTCGTCTTGTTTCTTGAATCACCTTTTCTCCTCGATCTAAAAGTTCACTTTGACGTTTGATTTCATATTCAATGGCGGCTTTGACACTATTAAAGGCATTGATGTTTTTCATCTCCACTTTGGTTCCTAGTTTATCGCTACCTTCTTCGGTTAAGGAAATATTAACATCACACCGCATTTGTCCTTTATTACTACGCGCTTCACTGACTTCACAGAAGAGAAAGACATCTCTTAGATCTTCTAGAAAAGTAACTGCTTCTTCGGCACTAGAAATACAAGGCTCTGTGACAATTTCCATTAAAGGAATTCCACTACGATTGTAATCGATCAAAGAATAGTTACTATAATGATCAAGACTAGCAGTATCTTCTTCCAAATGTAATTGATGGATGTAAACTCGTTTTTCTTTTTCTCCTACCTTGATATCTAAATAACCATTTCTTCCCATTGGTTTGGTTACTTGGGTAATTTGGTAACCCTTAGGTAAATCTGGATAAAAATAATTTTTTCGATCAAAGATAATCTCATCTGGATTCTCACAATGAAGAGCCATGGCCGTTTTTAAGGCTTTCCTGCAAGCTTCTTCATTGACAACAGGTAAGATACCAGGCAAACCAAGATCAACCGGAGCGACATGGATATTTGGTGTCATGGTAAATTCATTGGGAGCCGAAGAAAAGTTTTTGGAATTGGTTTGTACCTCACAGTGAACTTCTAGTCCAATTACTACTTTATACATCTTGATCACCTCCTGCAATCTGTCCTTTTAAACCAGTTACTTCTTCTATTTTTTCCGCCATGGCTAGGACTAATCCATCTTCTTTTACTCTACCGGTTAAACATACCCCAATCGGTGCGCCATCAATAAATCCACAAGGAAGCGTAATACTAGGATAACCACCAAAGTTACCAAGCGAGAGATGGTTTTCCATTAAAAGATAACGATCAGATAGTTTATCACTATCTTCATCAAAGTGAGGTGCCCCTCCTCCACTACACGGAAGAAGAAAACCATCATACGTTTGAAATAAATCGTTGATTTTATCTACTAATAAACGACGAATCCGACAAGCATTTAAGAATAGTTTCTCTTGATTTTCTTTTTGTAAGATATAACTTCCTAAGATAAAACGACGCTTAATTAATTCCGAAAAACCTTTCGTCCGAGCCGAAAACATAATTTCATCCACACTGTTTCCCTCTCCTCGAGGTCCATATGGAATTCCTGTCAAATTGGCATTATTGCTCGTCGCCTCGGCACAAGAGATTGTCATATAAGAAGGATAGATCGCCTCTAATAGTTTTTGATCGATCGATACTTCTTCGATCACAAAGCCTTTTTCTTTTAATTTTTCGACTAAATCATAAAAATTATCTAAAACTGCTAATATTTCTTGATCTCCAGACTCTTCATATTGACTCCGATCACATATTTCTTTGATATAGAATAATTTCTTCCCCTTAATATCTTGAGCAAGAGAATCAACAAGGCATTCTCCTGTATCTTTTAGACTAGTCATATCATGAGGATCTTCTCCTTTGATGATATCGGTTACAATGGCAGCATCTCTTACACTACGTGTGAAGCATCCGACATGATCAAGAGAAGAAGCAAAAGCGAAAAGTCCATAGCGAGAAATTAAACCATACGTTGGTTTAAAGCCAACGACTCCTCCAAAAGCGGCTGGTTTCCGAATCGAATCTCCGGTATCACTACCAAGCGCAAAAGGAACGATACCAAGGGCAACAGCAGCGGCACTTCCGGCACTAGAACCACCAATTTCTCTTGTTTTATCCCAAGGGTTCTTCACTACCCCAGTATGTCCGGTGATACCTGTCCCTCCCATGGCTAACTCATCTAAAACGGTTTTCCCCATCAATACGGCTCCTGCCTCTTTTAATTTTTTATAAACCGTCGCATCATAGACCGGAACATAATTCTTTAAGATATTACTAGAGCCAGTCGTTAAAATATTGGAAGTGGAAAAATTATCTTTCAAAGCATAAGGTATCCCCGTTACAAGCGTATCTTTTTTCTTTTTCATCTTGTATTTCTCAAGAATCGTGACAAAAGAATTATATTCTCCTTGATATTTTTTAGCCAAAGAAACGAACTTTTCAAACAACTCTTGACTCGTTACAACTCCAGCATCTAATTCTTTTCTTAAGTCTTCTATCAACATCTTTTGATATTCCATTATTCCACCACCTTTGGTACTTTTACTTGATCGTTTAAGACATGTTCACAATTTGCAAGAACTTCTCCCGTTGTTAAAACTTCATTTTCGATCACTTCATCTTTTCGAAGCTTTGCTTCATACGTTACATAGGGAAAATGCATCGGCTCTACCTCTTTAATATTAGGAATCTCCCCGATTAAATCCATTTGTTTCAAAATGATATCAAACTCTTGTTGTAAGGTCTCGTATTCTTCTTCCTTCATATCAAACATAAGCTTATGAGCATAATCTTTTAATTTTTCTTTTTCCATATCTCAATCATCCTTTCCAAAAGAAAAAGATCCTCTAATCCCAAAAGGGACGAGAATCTTTACCCGCGGTGCCACCCAATTTATTATCAAACTGATAATCGCTTTCTTTGTTAACGAGGACATCCCCGGCTTAGTCTACTTTGTTTCTTTAAGCTCTCCGAAGTGTTATTCATGATATATCTTTATTTGCCTTCCACCAATCTAGCAAACTCTCTAGAAAAGAGGGATATCACTACTTCTCTTCATCACCGATTTCTTCTTTATTTTACTATTGTTTTGTGATGTTGTCAAACTCTTTTCTGTTAGTATGGCTAAAAAGAAGTGAAAAATGCAAAGAATCGATGAAAATTTATCTTTCCGATCAATTATTTGCAAGACTTACCTCAAACGGATAGGAGGCACTACCATCACCACTTGTGATTTGAATATCGGATCTTAAACTAATGACAGGACGCACACCGTAGTTGTTTGCAATACTATTGAAAGGATGAAGATACCCAAATGATAAATAGACAATCCACACGGTCGCAAGAGCATAAGTAGAAGTGAAACGAGATGGCGACAACGTCCAATACGTTTGCCCTGTATAAAGATAGTACCTTGTATTTGCAACACTTGAAACTCCTCCTGCCATTGAAACCTCATCGGCAGTGACCAACCCGATTGGATAATCAAGCTGACCATTTCCATTTGAACTATCTACAGTAAAGCGATCCGATGCTTGACTACATTTCAAAGTTGGATTTTTTTGATTATACAATCGATTATAAGCAGAAAAATAGGTGGTAGGGGAAACTAGATAACCAGATCCACTATATAAACTTCGATCATTACAAAACACTTCATCACTTAAATAACTCGACCATTTATTTCCTGCTTCATCTGTTTTATTTAATAAATTAGACTCATACCAAGTATCAATTTTATCCTTAATCGTCGAATCCGTGGTATTTTCCAAAATTCCCTCATAACTATTCGAACTATAAGAAATCGGAGTTACTGTTGCCGTATAAGCATTTTGATATCCTGTAACACGAAGCATAACAGTACAAGTTCCAGTTGAGCTTGTGCTAAAACAAGTATATGGATAACTTGCTATTGCTTCTTCAGCTCTTTCACTCCAGTTTCCTTGAATGGTATTTCCAGTTAAATGAAAAGTCTTACTTTCTTCATCAAAAGCATAGCCTTGGCCAAAATAATAATTTATATTTTCTTGAAAATTGACATAAGAGGTACTTGCATTTTCTGTTTCATGTAAACTAAAATTTTCACTATACTTATATCCGACATAAGTAGAATCACGAGTTTTACTATTATAAGCACTGCTTCCAATCGAAGTGGCACTTCCCGTCGCACTTGGACTCGTTCCTGAATAGATCATACGGATACTTCCATCTCCATTTTGACGAATGATTCTCCAGATATATCCAGCAAAGGAAACATAATTGTTTTTAATTGCGCCTCGATAATAATAACTTATTCCTTGATCATCTTCTGCGGCATATAACCCTGAACTTGCAATGGAAGTTTCGGATTCCTCCATTGTGTGTCTTATCGCCTTTGTCACTCGATAAGTGATGTTGCCACTTGAATCCTCTGTGGTTGTAAACTCCTTGATTTGATACATCACAAAACATTCCTCTGGTCTACCCGTACCCATGGTAAGATCACAAATATAATAATCCAAATATTCATCTGTTAAAGGGTTGTTATTATAATCTGTTAAGGTGAAAATCCCGGTTGATTCATCAAAGGTATATCCCTTTCCTAAGGTAAAGTGATTGGTTGTAGAAATTACTCCATTCTCATTATTCATATTGGTTGTTACTTCTTGATAACTGACTTCAGGAGCTATCTTCGAAAAGTCGGGGGTTCCTTTTGAGGCAATCATCTCTTTTGCTTCTTCCACACTTCCACTTTCTTTCTCCATCACTAACATACAATCCGCTAGATTCGTAAAACCATTCTCATAACAATATCTATTTTCATAAGGACTACTTTGAGCATTCACTACTACCTTACTTTTATAAATCGTTCCTTGCACACTATTGTCTGCATCTTCATCTAGCCACATCCATAATTGATAGGTTACTGTTTCATTGACTTCTAAGGCTTGTTCATTTAATAAGATATCTTTAAAATTGTCTCGAGACATGATATCCGAATCATAGCCATTATCTCCGATCATTCTCATTTTGACATATCTTGTGTTTAAGGTATTTCCAGGATCTTCTTCAAATCCAATTTGGTAATAAGCCGTTATGTTCCCAGTATTGGTAATGGTAAAGGTATAAGGTTCTAAGGATTGTCCTTTCCTATCAGACATCGGAGTAGCATTATCTAAAGAGAGAAAATTAGAGTCTTCAAAGTCTACTTTTAGGGTTCCTGTTACAATACTTACTTCTTTTTTTCCAAACATTGTTTTGGTTAAATATCCTAAGGTAATCCCTAAAGTACATAGACATAATAAAACAATACTGATCGATAATATAATCGCTTTCTTTCTTGACATAACTACACCTCATTCTTAGTTTTCTCTTATTTGCTCTATCCTATTAATTTTATTCTAACACATAGAATCATTCTTTAAAACAAAAAAGAACAGGAATCTTTCATCCCATTCTTCTTTTAGACACGATAAAAAGAGTTAGATCGTTATTTAATTGATCTAAATGGCCCCCCCCAATTAACAATATGTTAACTTGACGTTCTCTCATTTTTTCAACTTCTTTCTATCTAGCATATAGCATAATCTTCACTTTTATTATAATGCATTTTGTCATAAAAATACAAACTAATTTTCACTTACGTTGTTATTTCCCACAATCTTGACAATTCCAGATGTCTCTACGGTTTTTGTAGCTAATTCTTTTAATTCAACATAGGCTTTATCCATTTTCTCTTGTAAAGTAGTGTTAGCATTTCTTTCTTTTTCAAGTTCTGCTTCCAAGGAGTTTATCTTATCTTCTTGCCGATCTATTTTACTTTGATAATCTCTTTTTAATAGTTCAACGGCATATTTATGTTCTTTTTCTAGTATGGTTGTTGTTTCTTTCTTTCCGCGATCATATTCTTTTTCTAATTCACTAGAGAAAGCATTTACTTTTGCTTCCAAGTCTTTGATATAAGCTTCTTTTTCTTTGGCATCTCCTAATAGTTTCTTGGCTTCTTCTTCCGTAGCTTTTAAACTTTCTTCTCGTTTCTTCTTTTCATCTGCCCAAGCATTATTACTTAATTCTCTTTCTCTTTTGGTTTTGTAAGTATATTCTTCTTGTTCGCGATCTCGTTCTAATTTTAAATTCTTAGCTTTTAAATCATATTCTTTTTCTAAATCCGTTTGTTTTTGTTTATATTCTGCTTCTAATTTTTTCAAATTTTCTTCGATTTCTTTGCTTTTTTCTTCTTTTTCTTTCTCAAAAGAAGCCATTAAATCTTTTTGAGTATTTACTACAATCGTTAAGTTATTTAATTCTTTTTCAACACCATATAGTTCTTTTAATTTTTCTTCTTCGGCAGCAATGGCTTGTTCTAATTCTTTAAATTTATTAATTAATTCTTGAGAAAAAATATTTTGCTCTACATTTTCTTTGGTGTGTTCTACAGCTTTTTGCACTTTCTTTTCTTTTTCTTCTTTCACCGGATCGGATTTTACTTTATTTGCATTTTTCTCTCTTTCTAAAGCTTGATTCAAAGCTTCTAATATTTCCGCCTTCGTATTCTTTAAAGATATTTCTTCTTTTTTCATAATTTACTTCTCCTATCTGTATTTATAGAATATCATAGTTGGCTGACACTTTCAATCGAACAGATGAAGCTTTTTCGTAGAATTTTCTCCTAAAATATCTTCGATATTCTCTTTTAATTCTTGGTTGATTTTACTAAAGTAAAGCGTGAAACCTTCTTTACTTTCTTGTAAGGGATGTACTTTTACAAATTCTTCTGCCAGATCTACTACTTCAATCTCCGGTTTTAAATGTTCTTTTATTTTTTCTTTTAAAAAGGAATAATGGGTACATCCTAGAATCACCGTATCGCATTTTTCTTGATTTATTTTAAGACAATATTTTTGAATCTCTTGTTCTAAGTTTTCTTTTTCTCTTTTCTCTAATAAAGGAACAAAGGAAGAACAAGCTATTTTTTGAAGAGAAAGAAAAGATAAATGTTGATCAAAATAAGTGCTTTTTACTGTATTTTCCGTTGCTAGTAAAACTAGATTTTTCTTTTCTTGTTGATTTAATTTTTGGATGGTAGGCTCTAAAATGGAGAATATAGGAACGCTTGCTTTTAATTCCCCAAAAATAGTGGAACTGATCGTACCACAAGCGAATACTATTTTATCAACTTGTTTCTGCTCGAAAAAAGCAATGGCTCTTTTGGCGTAAGTAAGTAATTCTTCTTTGGTCTTTTCTCCAAAAGGTGCATGAATATTATCACCAAAATAAAGATATTCATTTTTAGGATATTCCTTTCGATATTCTTTTAATAAAGATAATCCACCTATTCCTGAATCAAAGATTCCAATTTTCATTTATCGCCTCATCCTTTCTCTTTCTATATAAGATTGACTTTATTTATGGTATACGCTATAACTCCAAAAAAATCAATCTTTTCATTACTTTTTTGGAGTTATAAAGTAGTTATGTCAAACAGTTGACACATTTGCAAAAGAAAAAAAGATATAAATCTCTTCATATCTTATTTATCATTTCTTTTCGTAAAACGTTCAAAACGATCAATATCTGCATCTTTAAAATCCGTTTTAGCTAGGCTTTCAAACAATTTTTTCTGATCTCTTGAAAGTTTCTTAGGAGTTTGAACTTGATAGATGACATACATGTCTCCTGTTCTTCTTGTAGACGCGTTTTTAATTCCTTTTCCTTTAATCCGTTGTTTGGTTCCACTGTCGCAGCCACTTGGAATGTTAATGGTAATATTTCCATAAACGGTTGGAACTTCCTTTTTACAACCTAAAACTGCTTCTACCATGGTGATTGGTACGTCAAGATAAATGTCATCTCCTTCGCGATCAAAGAATTCATGTTCTTTGACTTGGAATTCGATATATAGGTCACCATTTGGTCCACCATTTAAACCAGCTTGTCCTTTTCCGACTAAACGAAGGCGCTCCCCATTATTAATACCACTTGGAACACTGACGGTAATGGTTTTATGATTTTTTACTCTACCCTTTCCTTTACAGTGACTACAAACTTTTTCATAAGTCTTTCCCGTTCCTTCACAGTTTGGACAAGTTGTTTTGGTAACGAAAGAGCCTAAGATGGTGCGTTGTTCTTGGGTGATCGTACCACTACCATGACAGCGCGAACAGTCATGTTCTCCAAAGCCACCTTTTCCATGACATTCTTCACATTCTTCGACAATGTCTAAATCGAAGTCTTTCTCACAACCAAAAATGGCTTCTTCAAAGGAAAGTGTTTGATGAATTAAAGTATCTCCGCCACGACGAGCTTGGCTTCTTCGAGAGCTTCTGCTTCCTCCAAAACCAAATCCTCCACCAAATAGGTCATCGAAGATATCTCCTAAGTCGCTCGGATCAAAACCAAATCCGCCCCCGCCAAAGCCTCCACCATAAGGATTACCGGAAGCGCCACCTTGAAAGGCGGCATGACCAAATTGATCATATTGTTTTCTTTTATTTTCATCCGAAAGAACAGAATATGCTTCTTGGACTTCTTTAAATTTTTCTTCGGCATTTTCTTCCTTACTAATATCAGGATGATATTTTTTGGCTAGCTTACGAAAGGCACTTTTGATTTCGTCTTGACTGGCGCTTTTGGATACTCCTAATACCTCATAATAATCACGCTTTGTTGCCATATTTACATCACTTCCTTTTTACTTTTTTTCCTCTTTACATAAAGTTTCATAAGAACGTAGTGTATCATCGAATATTTCAAGAGCTTCTTCTAAAAAGTCTGGTTTTTCTAAGTCAATATCGATGATTTTTAATAGTTCGCCCGGATAATCTTTACCTCCTGATTTTAAAAGAGTTAAATATTTTTCTTTAAATCCTTGTTTTTCTTCTAAGATATTCTTCGCAATATAACTGGCAATCGATAATCCTGTCGCATATTGATAAACATAAAATGGTCGATAGAAATGTGGAATGCGCAACCATTCATAGCGAATCTCATCGTCTACTACGACATCATCCCCAAAATAAAGTTTATTTAGGACATAGTAATCATTTGATAGAGAATCGGCGGTTAAAATTTCATGACGATCTACTTTGTCATGAAGAGATAGTTCGAACTCTGCAAACATTGTTTGCCGGAAAATCGTTCCTTTAAACATATCAAGTCGTTCGTTTAGAATGGCTTTTTTCTCTTCCTTATCGGTAGCATGTTCTTCCATATAATGGGAGAATAATAATTCATTCACCGTAGAAGCAATCTCTGCTAAAAAGATCGGATAACTAGCATTCACATAATCATTATTTTTGTTTGACAAGTAACTATGCATCGAATGACCTAATTCATGTGCAAGGGTCGATACATCATCATATTCTTCGGTATAATTTAATAGTACAAAGGGTAAGGTATCATACATTCCAGAAGAATAAGCACCACTCGTTTTCCCACGATTTGGATATTTATCAATCCAACCATCGGTAAAGGCGATTTTTAAGATGGAGATATATTCTTCCCCTAAGACTGATAAAGATTCTAGAACGAGCTTTTTCCCTTCTTCAAAAGGATATTTTTTATGATTATTTTTTACGGTACTAACATATCCATCGTATAAATGAAATTCGTCCACGCCAAGCATGTCTTTTTTGAGAGCAAAATAGCGGTATAAGCTGGGTAAATGATGATGGACAACTTCAATTAAATTATGGTAAAGGGAAACCGGAATATTATTAGCATAAAGGGCCATAGCAAGTGAACTATCAAAGTGATTTAAACGGGCACTGGTGCTGGCATAATTCACAATACTAGAAAGCGTCGCATTTAAAGTGTTTTTAAAGCTTCCATATACCTCGTGCATTCTTAAAAAGGCTTGTTTTCTTACTTCCCTGTTTTTACTTCTTAAGTAGATACTATAATTACTTTGAGTTAGTTCTGTTTCTTGTCCTTCCTCGTCCGTAATGGTACCAAAACGCATATCGGCATCCATTAAATAATCTGCAGCCTCACTACCCGCTCCTAATACATTGGAATAAGCAGCCAGTAACTTCTCTTCTTCTTCACTCAAGGTGTGACCTTGATAACGTAAGATGCTTAAAATAGTGTGTCTTTGAGGTTCCAACTCTTTTTCTTGATCGAGAAAGCTTAGAATCTTTTCTTTCTTTTCTTTTAAAATACGTGGAGTAAAATAATTGGTTTTTTCTTCATATTCTTGATCTAAATTACTGGCTTTCCCAATTAATTCTTGATAGGTTTCATTCGCCAAATCTTCATTATTCTTCAAACTAGCGTAACAATACAATTTTCCTAGAAGACGGCTTGTTTCATCATCGAGCAATAAAGCTTCTTTGAAATTCTTCGAATTTTCTAAGAAAGTATCTTTTTTGCTTTCTACTTCTTGAATCATCTTTTGACAAGATTCATAATCTTTTTGCCATTCTTCGATGTTTTTATAAATCGTGTCTACCTTCCATTTATCTTCTTCTTTGATTTCACTACGTTCTAAAACTTGTCCCATATTTCATCCTTTCTTATTTCGAAAAGGAAGTAGTCCACAATGGGGCTACTTTACCTTTTATTTTTCTTCATAATCCGCATCTTGAACGTCATCTTTTTTACTGTCTTCTTTTTTGTCTTCCGTGTTGTTATTGGCACTATTTTCTTTGGCAGCTTGTTCATAAACTTTAGAAGCTAAAGCCATCGCTTTTTCTTGAAGTTTCTCTTTTTTGTCTTTGACTTTGTCCATATCATTTTTCTCTAGGGCTTCTTTTAAGTCTTTGACAAGATCTTCAGCTTCTTCTTTTTCTTTCTTATCGACTTTATCCCCTAAGTCTTTTAATGCTTTTTCAGTTTGGAAGATTAATTGTTCAGCATCGTTTCTTAAGTCCGCCTCTTCTTTTCTCTTCTTATCTTCTTCTTTGTTTGCTTCGGCTTCTTTTACCATCCGATCAATTTCTTCATCTGAAAGGTTAGTATTTGAAGTAATAGTAATTTTTTGTTCTTTATTGGTACCAAGATCTTTGGCTGTAACATTTACAATACCATTGGCATCAATATCGAAAGTTACTTGAATTTGTGGTACACCACGAGGTGCTGGTGGAATATCCGTTAATTGGAATCTTCCTAGCGTTTTGTTATCCGCAGCCATCGAACGTTCTCCCTGTAAAACATGAACGTCTACTGCAGGTTGGTTGTCAGCAGCGGTTGAGAATACTTCTGATTTTGAGGTTGGAATCGTGGTGTTTTTTGGAATTAAGGTTGTCATAACGCCACCTAGGGTTTCAATACCTAAAGATAATGGAGTAACATCAAGTAATACGATATCATTCACATCACCGGTTAAGACACCACCTTGAATTGCAGCTCCCATAGAAACAACTTCGTCTGGGTTTACTTCTCTTGATGGTTCTTTTCCAAGCTCTTTCTTGACCGTTTCATAAACAAGTGGAACACGAGTTGATCCTCCAACAAAGATTACCTTGTCTAGATCTTTGGCTTTGATATCAGCATTCTTTAACGCGTCACGAACAGGATCTAGGGTGCTCATGACAAGATCTTGAATTAAATCTTCGAATTTGGCTCTTGTTAAGCTAACTTCCAAATGAAGTGGTCCATCAGAACTTTGAGAAATAAATGGTGCTGAGATTTGGGTGGTTGTCATACTTGACAAGTCTTTTTTGGCTTTTTCGGAAAGCTCTTTTAACCGTTGCATGGCCATTTTATCTTTTGATAAGTCCACACCATTTTCTTTCTTAAAGGTTTCAATCAAATAATCCATAATCTTTTGATCGAAATCATCTCCACCTAAGTGGTTATTACCAGCGGTAGATTTTACTTCGAAAACGCCATCTCCTAATTCTAGGATTGATACATCGAAAGTACCTCCACCTAAGTCATAAACTAAGATTGTTTGACTCTTTTCTTGTTTATCAAGACCATAAGCAAGAGCAGCAGCGGTTGGTTCGTTAATAATACGTTCTACACTTAAACCAGCGATTTTACCAGCATTCTTAGTAGCTTGTCTTTGAGCATCGTTGAAGTAAGCTGGAACCGTAATAACAGCTTTGTCTACTTTTTCTCCTAGGTAACTTTCAGCATAATCTTTCATATAACTTAAGATCATCGCAGAAATTTCTTCTGGAGTGTATTTCTTTCCTTCTGCTTCTACTTTTTTATCGGTTCCCATTAACCGTTTAATACTTGAAATCGTATTTGGATTGGTAATGGCTTGACGCTTTGCGGCATCTCCGACAATTCTTTCTCCATTTTTAAAAGCGACAACGGATGGTGTTGTTCTGTTTCCTTCAGGATTTGGGATTACCTTTGGTTCTCCTGCTTCCAATACAGACACACAACTATTTGTTGTACCTAAATCAATACCTATAATTTTACTCATTATTATCCTCTCCTTTATTTTCTTCTAATTTATTCACTTTTACAGATGCAGGTCTGATGACCCGACTTTTTAATTTATATCCTTTTAACAAGACTTCGATTACCTCGTCATCTTGGAAATTGGCATCTTGATCTATCATTAAAGCTTGCATTTCATTTGGATTGAAGGGTTGTCCTAAACAAGCGATTTCCTCTACGCCATATTTTTTTAGGACTTCATCCAAATTAGCATACATCATTTTGAAACCAGTTAGAAATTTTGATAGTTCATCGGTTAGATTGTTATCATCTAACTTGATCGCTCTTTCAAAATTATCTAAGATTGGAATGATTTCCATAATTAAATCTTGGTTAGCAAACTTTAAGCGGTTTTCCGTTTCTTCTTCTTTTCGCTTCCGATAATTTACCATTTCGGCTTGCGTATATTGTACTTTATTTAAAAGTTCAACCTTTTCTTGTTTCAATGTTTCGTTTTGCTCTGTTAATTCGGCAATTTCTTTTTTTAAAGCATCTATTTCTTTCTTATGTTTGTCTTTTTTTTCTTTTTTATGTTCTACTTTTTCGTTTTTTTCTTGATTTTCTTCTAATTGCTCGATTGTTTCTTCTTTTTCCATTTCATTCCCTACCTTTCTATGTTTTCTTTAATATATTCTAAAAGACTTACTACTCGATCATATTCCATTCGTTTTGGTCCAATAATGGCCAAGGTTCCTTCGTCTGCTTTCGTTTTGTAGTTCGTTTTAATAATGGTAACTTCATCATCTAATTTGTTCTCACTACCAATATAAATTTCAATATTATTGGAATCATCTTGCTTAATTTCTTGAATCAAATCTTTATCTTCAAGTTTATGGAATAGATTTTTAATTTTTTCTACGCTATGAAATTCTGGTTGGTCTAAGAATTTCGCTCTTCCGACAACGTTTACTTCTTGTTCTACAAAGTCATGGAAAACATGATAGATCGTATCATAAAGCTTTTCATGTTGTTTGACGTATTTTCCAATGATAGGTTTTACCTCAAACTCTAGTTTGGTATTTACTTCATCCATCGGGGTACCAATAATTAATTTATTGATAATATCGATCGTTTTCTTTACTTCGTCTAAACTGACATTTTCTAGTGTTACGGTCTTATGCTCAACTTTCCCTTTATCGGTAACAACAATAATAATCATTTGTTGATCGGTTAAAGGAACGACATTGACTTCTTTTAATAAGTTCTCATGCGAAGTTTTTCCTAATACCACGGCGGTATAAGAAGTCATATCACTGACGACTTGAAGGCTTTTTTCGATACAGTCCGATAATTCCAAAGTTTGATTATGGAAAATGATCTGTAATTTTAAGATATCTTCCCCATTCATTTCTTTGGGTTTCATTAAATGATCCACGTAGTATCGATATCCTTCTTCTGAGGGCATACGACCACTTGAAGTATGCGTTTTCTCTAATAGACCTTCTTCTTCCAAAGCGGCCATTTCATTACGAACGGTAGCACTGGAACATTTCAATCTTTTGCATAATTGATTGCTACTTACCGGTTTCGCTTGCTTAATGTAATTTTCAACGATTAATTTTAGAATATCACTTTGTCGTTTCGAAAGCATGGGAATCCCTCCTAGCACTGCTTCTTTTCAAGTGCCAATATTATTGTATTCATTTTATTAGCACTTGTCAACTCTTTTTGCTAACTTTTTTTCAAGCAAATGAAAAAAAGTTATTTTCATAAAGTTGTTAGAAAGAAACCTTTTTCTACTTTGGTGTTTTATGGCCAGTTCATTCACTAAAACTAACACTTTTTGAAGAAACTTTTTTGTCTATTTTTATTCTTTTTTTCCTGAAATTTCGATTTTAAACTTTAGCAAAATACCAAAGTTGAGGTGTATGGCCTACGGTACAAGCATAAGTTTGAATCACTTGTCCATTGGCAACGGTCGCTTGTTTTAAATCGATGCAAGTTCCAAGCTTTGATTGGATTCGATAGTTGTTACCATCTTTGATAAACATCCATTGTTGTGCATTACTATAAGATAACGTATATAACTGAAGTGGGGTACTTAAGGCACTAGAGCCATTTGTCACATCAATTACCATATTATGAGCAAGCGTAAAATAAATAGCATAATAGTTTTGACTGGTTGTTTTCAAAACGCCATAAGAAGAACGATTGCTCGAAGAGTTAGCATATAATTGAATCTTTGTTCCATTACTAGTTGCGGCATTATAAACATCAATGACATAATTCGGATTGGCAGCATAATGGATCTTAAAATAGTCTCCAATTTCCATAGCACTTCCATCATGATATGTTACGATATTTCCAGAACTATCTTTTACGGTATTATCTGGTCCAAGATAAGTGATTTTGGCATAACCGTTTCCGCTGTTTCCTGTGGTATTGCCACTCCCCGTTTTATTGGGCATGGAAGCATTTCCGGCAATTGTTTTGCCATCGATTCCATTGCCAATATAAGAAGAGCCCCCACCGGCAGAAGTTACGGCCACGCCGCCACCATAGAAGCCTCCGCCACCTCCAGCGGTGATACTGTTTGCTCCTTGGCCAAAGCTGCCAGCCACTTTATAAGCACTTGCAAC
>CALVJC010000044.1 GCA_944331945.1 uncultured Bacilli bacterium | reverse complement strand
TATAAGAAGAGCCCCCACCGGCAGAAGTTACGGCCACGCCGCCACCATAGAAGCCTCCGCCACCTCCAGCGGTGATACTGTTTGCTCCTTGGCCAAAGCTGCCAGCCACTTTATAAGCACTTGCAACCCCGCTTCCTGCTTGGAAACTGCCACCAGAAGACTGACTTCCTCCTCTACCTGTTCCATAGACGGTAGAGCTTTCTTGATAGGTGCCACCATTTAATCCAGTCGTTCCTCCGCCAGCACCTCCTGAGGTACACATGACCGCGGCATTGTTTCCAGCACCACCGCCGCCGCCGGCAACGACTAAAATACTATTTTGAGAAGAGCCTAAGCTCGCTAAAGAACCATCTTGTTTGGCAATATGGGTTGCTCCTCCTCCAGAAGCTTGTCTCGTATTCGCATCAGAGTCTGCTGTGGCGCTGCCTCCTCCATTATAGCCTCCAGTTTGATTGGTATGGGTATTGGTACCACTTCCAGCTCCTCCAACACCAATAAATAATACTTCATTTTTGTTTAATGGAACTGTTACTGTGCTATACCCACCTTTTCCACCACTACAACTACCACTACTTCCTCCTTCGGCACCCCAGACTTCTAGTTTATAAAGTCCTGTCACAGAGGCAGTATAAGTTTGAATTCCCCCGGTATAATCAAATTCTCCTGTAGGAGTGTGATTGGCAACCGAAGAATCCACCAAATCATTTAGTTCATCGGCAATACTATCCGAAAACTCAGAAGTAGAACGGTATTCGAAACTTTGTAAACCTATTAATAAAAATAGAATTAACGATACCAGCATTACCATAGCATAAAGCATGGTTGAAATGGCAAACCCCTTTTTATTCAAATGCTTCATACTTCCTCCTCAACGACTTCTATAATGGCATGAAAATGACTGGTTCGATCGACAATAAAGTTGGAATTCATCGCCCATAGGCGAATAGAATAATCTTCACTTTCTCCAGGCTCAAGTGTAGCCGTGTGTAACACTCCATCTTGATATTCGCTTAAAACCATGGCAGTTGGCGCTTGATGATCTTCCCGAAAACTTAATTTTAAGAGTTCGTCTGGAATTTGACGCTCGATACAACCATCTTCTAACATGGTTTCTTGATCTTTCGCTAAAATAACTTTGTAACTGACAGAATTTAAAGTATTGTTATAAACGGTAAAGGTATAAGCATTGCTCGTTAATCCTACCGCATCCGTAACAGGAACAAATTGCGTCAAAGAAATCTCATTTCCCTGTTTTTCATGAAAGACCACTTCCATTTCTCCAGAATCATAGCCTTGATTCCGGGCGTTGGAAAATTTTTGATATATAAAATAAGTGGAAATAACGGAAAATAATAAAATACAGGCAATAATAATACCACTTTTGATCATATGTCTTCGATAATATTTTTGGTACACAAAAAACACCTCTTTTTATTCATTTTAATGCCTTTTCTTCTTTCTCGTCAATGTAGAGAAGAAAATATTTACATTTTTTTGTCAAGATGTGAAAAAAAGGTTGCGAAAGTTTCATTTTTGGTATATATTTATATTGTTTCTATGTCCGCGTAGCTCAGCTGGATAGAGCAATCGCCTTCTAAGCGATCGGTCACGTGTTCGAATCACGTCGTGGACACCATCTATGTAAATAAATCCTTGTTTTACAGGGATTTTATTATTTTATACAAGGAGGAAATTAGATGCAGGTATCTTTTTCAGATATATTAATGAAGAAAGAAAAATGGGCGAAGGAATTCTCAGAAGGAAGTCCATTATTATGTGAAACGCTCTTAATGCTTTGGGAACATGGCTTCGAAACAGTTGGTTGTTGTAGAGGGCATTCACCCGAATCATCTAGATCGCTTTCTTATATTGGATTTCGGTATCCAGCAAAAGAAAAAACTTTGAACTTGCTTTCAAACCTCCATCACAGAAATATGAAACTAAGTTTTTCAAAGAACACCTTTGCCATAAAAGCTCCAGAGGAATCTATTTTTTCAGCAATTCAACAAGCACTTGACTCACAAGGACAAGAATGCCCAAAAATTTACTATGATCTTTTAAACTTCATAGAAAACTATAACAAAGACGATTTTTTACAAATTATTCTTTCCAATCAAAATAAAACTATTACTTTTTCTACTACGGATGAAGAAATAATAAAGCAATTAGAGAAAAAATATATTCCTTTCTTTGATCGAAAAAATTATTCTTTGTTTGGCAAAACCTTTCCCCGCGTTTGTCAATTCCAATTAGACAGTCTTTCTTTTTTACAAGAAATCATAATATAAATATAAGGAGTGATTCGATGCTTACCCTTGGAAAGTTGTATACCATTCATGATGGGAAAATTGAAAATCAAGATTTAACTTTGAATCAAGAATTAGTAGAAGCTTATGGCTCAAAATATCCAAATACAACCATAAAAGTCATCAGTCAAGAAGAACAATCTATGGTGCCACAAGACCAATTGGAAACACTGGAAGAAGATACTATTTATCAAAGCTTTTTACAGCGAAAAGAAGCCATTCTAAAACAGGGAGTTTTTGTTAGTTTTGATGAAAAAGGTCAAATTATGACCACTAGTCCTTATCTTGTTTGTCTATTGCCAAAGGAAATGGATAAGACCGATATAGAACTTCTATCTCATTGTTTTGCTAACTTGATTGAAGAACCTTATTTACAATTAGAAATCAAAAACTTTCACTTTGATCCTTATTATGGAGAAAACTATGATGATTTATTCTTCTATTCTGCACAAAAACAAGCTGGTATAGAGTCTTTGAATATTTTTCTCCATGAAAAAACAAATACCCTTACCAAAGAGGAACAATACTATTTAATGGATTTTCGGCAATTTGATCTGAAAAATATTTTAAAGGATACGGATCAAAATCCCCTTTGTGATTCTAGGGCTGGAGTTTGTGTAATTACTAAAGAGCAGAAAATAGCAGAGAATTGTACCAAACAATTTCATGAAAAAGAAAGAGATTTTATCTTAGAACATCTTACTGGTATGAGGCAAAATTCTTCTCTTTCTGATCAAGAAATTGCAGAGCAAAAAGATTGTTGTATTATGCGTTTTTCGAAAGGACTTGCTCTAGTGGCTACTCCAGAGGAAAACAGAATGACCGATTTTCAAAGAGAACAAACAAAGAACATGCTTGATGAAATTTCAGAGTTAAAAAAGGAAATGGAAATAGAAGTTCTTTTTACCAATCTTTCCAAAGAGATACCTTCTTATAAAAGTAGACATTAAAAGACTTGCATGGTTACAAGTCTTTTTATTCTGCTAAACGGACCTGACTTATAACCGGACAGTTTTTGAAACGATAGAAAAATGACCTAGAGAGTATCTAAGTCATTTGGTCTGTTACAATTGAAATAAACAACCTTTTTTGCTATTCTTATTATAACGAAAAAAATAGAATAGAGGTTGTTTATGAATAAAGTATATAATACACAAGAAGAAATCGCAAGTAAAATGAAAGAATTTTTATTAAAAAGTAATCCTAATATGAGAAAAACTCAGCTTAAAATCATTCCTTATGTATCCATTGGTATGATTTTATCG
>CALVJC010000043.1 GCA_944331945.1 uncultured Bacilli bacterium | reverse complement strand
GACCATCAATTATTTAGAAACAAAAGAATTTGGAATGATCTGCTTTTTAAATACACATCTTAGTTTTGAAAATAGAAAGGTAAGAAGAAAGCAGTTACAAGAAATTATAAAGTATATTAAGGAAAGCTCCGTTCCTGTGATCTTAACTGGCGACTTTAATATGACCATTTATAATCCGCTCATGAAAGAATTTATCGAAGACTTAGCGAAATTAAACATGTATCGTGTTCCTATTATGGAAAAAACCTTTCAAGCCCATCGAAAGGAACGGGCGATTGATCATATCTTTTTATCTGATTTTTTTAAAATCAAAAATTATCAAGTGAACAAAGAAGAAAAACTAAAATATTTTAGTGACCATTATCCCATCTTAATAGAAATCACCAAAAAATAGTAGTGCTTTCCTCTATTCAGGCCATACTAAAATTGACAATTCAAAAGAACTCCACTATACTAAAAGAAAAGGATGAGAGCTATGGAATTAGTAGAATTAGAAAAAGAAAAATATGATGATTTTGTAAGAAATAATCCATATAAAAGTCATTTTTTACAGTCTCTTGCATGGGGAGAATTAGCCAAAGAAAAAAGACATCTAACCCCTTATTTTTTAGGCTTAGTAAATGAACAAGGAGAAATACAAGCAGCAACTTTATTATTAAAGAAAAGCCTTCCTTTAAAATTATGTTATTTTTATGCTCCAAGAGGCTATGTCATAGATTTTCATAATCAAACCTTATTAGAAGAGTTTACCAAACAACTCGTTGCCTTTGCTAAAAAACAAAAAGCCATCTATATTAAAATAGATCCGGATATTGTATGGCAAAGAGAAAAATGTGATGGAGAAATCATCGAAGAAGAAAAGAAAGAGCAAAAAATCTTTCAACACTTAAAAAAACTAGGTTATCGTCATCTAGGCTTCACCAAAAATTTTGAAACCATGCAACCAAGATATACCTTCCGTATTGATTTAAACCAAAGTATGGAAGAAATTGAAAATCACTTTTCCAAAACGACCAAACAAAGAATTAACAAATCTTTAAAATTACACACCAAAGTAGAAATTGGAACAGAAAAGGACTTAAAAGAATTTTATCATTTGATGATGCTAACAGAAGATCGAAAAGACTTTGTTTCTTACCCACTAGACTATTATGAAACGTTATATAAATTATTTAATCAAAAAGATAAAGCGGTTCTTTTTCTTGGAAAAGTCAATTTAGAAGAAATGATGGAAATTGAAACACAAGAAAAAGAAGAATTGGAAGCGAAAAGAAGAGAACTACCACAAGAAAATTTATCAAAAAGTGCTAAAAATAAATTAAAAGAATTAGAAAGACAATTAGATAAAGTAAATCAAACTATCGCCCGTTATCAAGAAATAAAACAAGAATATGGAACCGAAATTACTCTTTCTGCCCATATGATCGTCGAATATGGCGATAAAGCATGGGTCTTATATGCCGGAAACCACAATATTCTAACGGATACTTATACCAATTATCATACTTATTTAGAACATCTCACCTTTTGTAAAAACGAAGGCTTAAACATTTATGACCAGTTTGGAACAATTGGTGACCTATCGAAAGAGAATCCTAGATTAGGACTTCACGAATTTAAAAAGAAATTTGGTGGAGACTATATCGAATTTATGGGAGAGTTTGACTATGTCATCAAACCAATCTATTACTTTGCTTTTACAAAACTAGTACCACTTTATCGGAATATGATAAAAAAGCGGAAAAAGAAGGAGCTAAAAAATGAAGTTCAGCGAGTTAAATGAAAAAGAATTTGAAGAATTTGCCAAACAAAATGAAGAAATCACCTTTCATCAAACCAAAGAATGGGCTGCTTTAAAGAAAGGAAATGGTTGGGAAGCGTATTACGTTGGCTTAAAAGAAAAGAATAAAATCAAAGCCGCTGCCTTAATCCTCGCCAAAGAGGTACCTATTGTCAAAAAGAAAATGTTTTATTCTCCAAGAGGTTTTTTAATTGATTATCAAGATAAAAAGCTTCTAAAGGAATTCACCGAAGAAATCAAAAAATTTGCCAAAGAAAAAAAGGCTATCTTCATCAAAATTGATCCTTACGTTATGTATCAAGAACGCGATATCAATGGTGATATTGTAAAAGATGGAAAAGAAAACAAAGCAGTAGTCCAAAACCTAAAAGACTTAGGGTACAAGCACTTTGGTTTTAATACCATGCAGGATACCTTACAACCAAGATGGATGCATACCATCACTACCGAAAACAAAACCATCGAAGATATTATGAAGAATATGGATCCAAAGACAAGACAAATCTTAAGAAAGAACGAACGTCTTGGAGTAAAAACAAGAGAAATCAAACGAGAAGAAATTCCTATTTTTAAAGAAATCATGCAACATACAGGAGAAAGAAGAGAATTTATTGATCGCCCTTTATCTTACTATGAACATATGTGGGATAGCCTTCATGATGCTGGTATCCTAAAAATATTAATTGCCGAAGTGGATTTTGAAGAAGAAAACAAAAATACCAAAAAAGAAATAAAAAAATTAGAAACTGAAATCAAAGAACGAAAAAAACAATTTGAAAGCAACGAAAAACCAATGAATGAAAAGAAGTACGAGAAAAAGCAAGAAGCTGATCAAAAAGAAATAGAACGCCTAAAACAAAATATCAAGAAAGCACAAGAACAAGAAGAAAAATATGGACAAAAACCCGTTTTGGGAGGAATCCTTTTCTTAATCTATGGCAATGAAGTACTATCTCTTTATGGAGGTTCGAAAAAAGAATTAATGAATTTCCAATCCGCTTATACCCTTCATTTTGAAGGAATAAAATATGCGATAGAACATCATTATAAACTCTATAATTTTTATGGTATCACAGGAGACTTTAGTGAATCCAATCCTCTTCTAGGCCTTTACTTATTTAAAAAGAGTTTTGGTGGACAAGTTGTAGAATTAATTGGGGAGTTCGATCTCATCATTAGTCCATTCTGGTATCATATGTATCACTTTAGTTACAATCTTTATCATAAACTAAAGAACATGAAAAAAAAGTAAGTCTTACTACGAAAAGTCGCTTACCAAAAAACGGCTTATTCGAGACTTTCTTTTTTATATGAGTTTTTCTTACGGTATACAACAATTTCATTCACTCTAGAAAAAATAGTTTAAACATATTTATCGTTTTTGATTTTTCTTTTTATATACGATATATGTTATCGTCCCTATGATTACTATAAAGACAATTCCTATTAAGATATAAGACATACTATTAGTAATCGGATTATTTATTACGATTAATTCTATTTCATAGGTAACAAGCCCATTTTCACATGTTCCAGTAATAATCGTTGTTCCTTCTTGCAATACTACTATTTTATTATTTTCTATTCTTGCAATAGTTTCATCTTGTATAGACCAAGATATATCATAACACAAATTACTTTCCTCTTCAAAAACAGTAGTAATATCAAATTGACTTCCCTCTTCTACTGTAATTGTTTTTCTATAACGATTTGTAGTTATTTCTTCCAATTCGTAATGATTATCAACAGTCCCATCACCTACCAAAGTCTTGTTGTTGGTATCTACATTAATAACTGGTCTTATTCCAAAAGTAAAATCTATTTGTGCATTACGAAATTCTGTACCGCCACGCCATACTTCTGGTGTATCAGGATCAGCAGAAAATACTCCTACAGGAGTCATAGTAAAATATTCATCACAAACAGAACTGGAATAGTCATCATTGTCCACACCATAAGCCTCTCCGGCAAAAGCTAATTCGTCTGCCGTAATCAACCCAGCTTTTAAACGATAACTGCCACCAAAATCTTCTGTTGTCTCAGGACAAATAAAAGTTGGAGCATTGTTTTTAGCAAATCCGGTTTCCTCTTGCGTCAATCGATTATAACTTGCAAAGACATGATCAATTTCACCTACATCTTCAAATCCATAGCTACCTAAAGTCTGATATCCACTACTATCACTACAAAATCTACCTTCGATTACCAAATCATCATAGATAGATTGCTTACCCAAAGTATTACTATACCAAGTATCTACTTCTTTCTTTACATAACTATCAATTCCATCTCCATAAGTATATCCAGTCCGCTCTACTCTGGTATATTCCGTACTATAACTATTATCATTATACCAAGTTCTTCCAATAAGATAGGATGCCATATTGTCATAACATTGTTCTATCGGACTTGTTCCATTATAAAGTAACCTTAAACTACCATCCCCATTTACTCTTACTATTTTCCAGTACATCTTTTCCCCTTGAGAAGCTAATTTTATTTTAGTCGCTTCACTACAATCAAAATTGTAAAGTTGACAAGTTTCTAAGCTTTGAAAATAATCGCCATTGTATTCGTATATATAATAATTTTCATCATAAGCACCAAATTGAATAATATTATTATCAACATTTCCTCTATAATAATAAGTAGTTCCATCTTCATCTTTGTTGCTATACAATCCTTTCAAAGCATAATTTGGATCATTAGTAGCAGGGCCACTACGAAGAGGTTGAGAAAGATTCCCATTACTGGCATAATTAAACATATTAGGAATTTCACTTTTTAACTCATTATCACTTAATATTTTATTAAGAACATAGTTCGTATTTCCCTCATGATATAAGGTAGAATAAGTATCTATAACCCTATTTCCTGAAGAATAAAGGCCTAACAATAATGCTAACAAAACCAATACCACACTCGTTTTTACTTTTCTCATCTATGATATCAACTCCTTTTACATATAATAATAAAACAAAATCATTTTATCTTATGTAACAATTTTATCAAATAATAGACAAAAGAAGTTTTCATCTCATATTCCCCAATTAATTGTTCTACATAACCATTGAACCCTGTTTTAAATTCATAAATTCCATAATCTTTATCATTCTTATCAAAGCTACTAGGAATTCCATAAAAATTATAACGTTTAAAATGATGTTTAATTCCATATTGAATCATTTCCCACTGAATCAAATATTGTGAATTATACATCATATATTCCTCATAATTTCCACTAGATAGATAGATGATTTCTGGTTGAGTCATAACAAACATAGAGCCGGATAAAGTAATAACTTCCCCATCTTTTTCTAAAATTTCTTTCGCTTGAGCAATCCTTTTTTCTAAACTTTGAATGGTCGCTTCAAATGACTTTCTTTTTCCATCATTATATTTAGCTTCCGACAATTTTTCTTTTGATTCCATCGCTTCTTTCTTTTCTTTTTCTAACAGTTCAATATGATGAGTCAAATTCAAAGTCGTTACTAAATATTTAATTTCCCCTCGATCATGAA
>CALVJC010000042.1 GCA_944331945.1 uncultured Bacilli bacterium | reverse complement strand
GATAAAGAAAAAAATAATCTTGAGGTGGTAGCCGATCGTTTGCGAGAGTTACTTCCATGCCCTATTACTTTTGTGACTGAAACAAGAGGGGAAGAAGTGGAAAAAGCGATTGCTTCGATGAAGCCTTCGGAAGTTGTACTGCTTCAAAATACTCGTTATGAGGATTTGGATGGTAAAAAAGAAAGCGGTTGTGATGATGAGTTATCTCGTTATTGGGCTTCGCTTGGAGATATCTTTATCAATGATGCTTTTGGAACTCTTCATCGTGCTCATGCTTCCAATGCGGGTATTAGTAAGTATTTAGATAGTGGAATTGGATTTTTAGTAGAGAAAGAAGTAAATGCCTTATCTACCCTATTTGATCCAGAGAGACCTTTTGTCATCATTTTAGGTGGAGCGAAAGTAGCAGATAAAATTGGATTAATACAAAATTTGATTTCCAAATGTGATAAAATGTTGATTGGAGGAGGAATGGCCTTTACCTTTTTAAAAGCAGAAGGTTATGAGGTAGGTAATTCTTTGGTGGATCAAGACTCTTTGTCTTTTTGCCAAAATATATTAAAAGACTATGGTAACAAAATTATTTTACCAGTTGATGTTCGTTGTAGTCGTGAATATAGTAATGATACTCCTTATGAGGAGAAAGATATTACGAAGCTTGATTTTGATGATATGGGACTTGACTTAGGAAAGAATAGTATTACTTTATTTCAAAATCATTTAAAAGATGCTAAAATGGTTTTATGGAATGGGCCTCTTGGAGTGTATGAGTTTTCTAATTATCAAAAAGGAACTCAAGAGATTCTTTCTTATCTAAAAGAATATCGTGAACAGATAAAAACTGTTTTAGGTGGTGGAGATATTGTAGCGGCAGCGAATCAAGCTGGTGTTGCAGATTCTCTTTATCATGTTTCTACAGGGGGAGGAGCAACCCTTGAATTCTTAGAAGGAAAGGAAATGCCAGGACTAATTAATATTAAAGAGGGGTAGTATGGTAGTATGCAAGCAAAGAAAGTAGAAGTTATAAATCCTTATAATAATAAACAGGTAGAGCAAATGAATGACTTTTGTCTTCATCAAGGAATTGATAATGCAGCAGGGGAATTGTTAGCGATTCAAAAAAGGCAGAGAGAAGAAGACTATCAAAAGAACAGTCTGGTATCTCCTGTGCTTTGTCAATATTTGGCTTTTTTCGAAGACGATAAAATACAAGATTATTGTAAAGTTCAAATGGAAAAGGATATGAAACGTTGTTTTCTTTCTTTTCCTGACTTGATTAAAGAACAAGAAAAAAGAGAGATAGTTCCCTTTGCTCTTTCTTATGTGCTTGCGGATTTAAAAGTGGAAGAAGTGTTTGTAAAAATGAAACAATGTAATCGAAAAACAAGTCATATATTGGAAAAATATGGATTTGAATCCTTAGGAGTAGAGGAGCAAGAAAATGTTTATATGTTAGCTTGTGGAGAAGATAAGAAAAAGGAAAGGAATCGTTCTTATTCATGAAGCATATTAAACGAAATAGTATTATTCTTTTTTTGATTACTTTTCTTGTCTTAATTCTTGTTTTAAAAGATAATTTTGCTTCTACTTTATCTGTCTTTGGGCGGATGGATTTCTTTTTTATTGCTCTTGCTTTTGGCCTTTACTTTCTTTATATCTTTTTTCAAGCTTTGGTTAATTATTTAAGAGTTCATCAAAAAGAAAAGTTTCGGTTAAAAGATGCCGTGGAACATGCTATGATTACGCAGTTTTTTAATGGTATTACCCCATTTTCTTCTGGGGGTCAACCCATGGAAATTTATATGTTGCGTGAACATGGTATTCGAACGACGAGAGCGACTAATATTATTATGCAAAATTTTATTGTTTATCAGCTTGCTTTAGTGATCTTTGGTATTTTTGCCGTTTGTTATAATGCAGCGACAGGAATATTGCAAAACAATGCTCTTTTAAAAAATTTAATTGTCCTTGGTTTTGCGATTAATACGATAGTTGCTATTTTTCTTTTATTTTTGGCTTTAAGTAAAAAATTTACGCATTTTGTGATGCGCATTGTCATTCATATTAGTAGTAAGCTTAAGTTTGTGAAGGATAAAGAAGCGGCGAAAGCGAAATGGGAAGAGAGACTTACAGATTTTCATCAATATACAAAAGAAATTTCCAAAAGAAAAAAATTCTTTGTAGGAGGAATTTTATTAAATCTTTTGGCGCTTGCTTGTTATTATGCTATTCCTTTCGTTTTAACTTATAGCTTGCATGATTTTACGTCTCTTACTTTAATCAACTCTCTTGTCGCTTCGGCTTATGTTTTAATTATTGGGGCTTTTGTTCCGATCCCAGGTGCGACAGGAGGAATTGAATATGGTTTCTTGCAGATGTTTGCGAACTTTTTACCAACCAGTGAATTGAATGCTATTATGATCGTATGGCGTTTTATTACTTATTATTTTGGTATGATAATAGGTGCTATTATGTTTAATATCCATCAAGGAGGGCATAAAAAAAATGAGAATCGGCATGTTTACGGATAGTTATCCACCATTTATTAATGGAGTATCTACTAGTATTGAAACTTTAAAAGGGGCCTTAGAGGAAAAAGGTCATACTGTTTATGTCGTAACGGTAGGTCAAGATTCTTCGACTTATCATTATGATGAAGAAAAACGGATTTTAAAAGTGCCGGGTATTCCGATTGGGATTTATGATTATCGGGTAACGAGTATTTATCCGGTTCGGATTATTAATCAAATTAAAGACTGGAATCTTGATGTCATTCATTCTCATACAGAAAGTACGATTGGACTTTTTGCGCGACTTATGGCAAAACAGTATCATATTCCTTTGGTGCATACTTATCATACCATGTATAAAGATTATACTTATTATGTTTCCCGTAATCATAAACTTTTTGATTTGGGTTGTAAAAAAGTAGTGGAATATTTATCGAAATTTTATTGTGATAATACGGCAGATGCCTTTATTGTTCCGACGAATAAAACCTATCGCGTTTTTCGAGAAGAATATCATTATGATAAAGATATTTATGTGATCCCGACAGGAATTGATGCGAAAAGATTTTATCGAGAAAATGTAGATTTAAAGAAAGTAGAAAAGTTACGGAAGAGTTATGGATTTCGGAAGAAGGACTTTGTTGTTTTATTTGTTGGAAGGTTAGCACAAGAGAAGAATATTGATTTTTTATTAAGAGTCATGCAAAGAATTAAGAAACATTATTCGAATATTAAGTTGTTGATTGTGGGCGATGGACCCGATCGAGAACGATATGAAGCGGATAGTAAGATGCTTGATGTGGAAAATGTGGTGGTATTTGCAGGAAAAGTAGCTTGGACAGATGTTCCTCTTTATTATCACATGGCCAATTGTTTCATTACTGCTTCCATTACTGAAACGCAAGGTTTAACTGTGATTGAAGCTCTTGCTGCTGATTTACCAGTTACTTGCATTCGTGATACTGCTTTTGAAGATATGGTAGAAGAGGGCGTGAATGGGTATTACTTTCAAACGGAAGAAGAATGTGCTGCTCTTTTAAAGGATTTGGCTTTTTCTCCTACTAAACTCGAAGAGTTAAAAAAGAATGGTAGAAAATCGATTGAAAAATATTCTTTAGAGCAATTCGCTACTAGTGTAGAAGCGGTTTATCAAAAAGCGATTGAAAAACATCATAATAAAAAAGATTTATCTACTTTTGTTACCAATACGTTTAAGAAAATTTTTAAAAAGAAGGAGAAAAAAGATGATACTAGCTTTAAATCATAAAAGTCATTTTACGAAAGAGGAAATTTTAAAGTATGTGGAAGATTATAAGAAGTTTGATAGTAAGGGACATACGATGATTGTTTGTCCTAGTAGTTGTTATCTTCCTTATTTTGAAGATATTGTTTTAGGATGCCAAGATGTTTCTTCTTATCCATTTGGATCTTACACCGGAAGTGTTTCGGCAGAGGCCATGTATTCTTTGGGGGCAAGATTCAGTATTATTCATCATAGTGAAAGAGAAAAATGTTTTAAGGAGAGTCTTTCTGAGTCCAAGAAAAAGTTAGAACAGGCAATAAAAGCTGGTCTTATTCCTATTCTTTGTGTAGGAGATACGAAGGAAGAACACGATCAAGGGAAAACCTTAGAAAGTATCAAAGAACAACTTTCCTTTTTTCTTGAAGGACAATCTTATGATTCTCTTTTGATTGCTTATGAACCGATTTATGCGATTGGGACAGGAGATGTTCCAGAAAATAAAGAGATAGAAAAAGTCCTTTCAATGATCAAAGAACATTATTCTTATCCTGTTTTGTATGGTGGAAGTGTGAATGAGGAGAACGTTTTATTGTTAAAACAGATCAAGGGGCTTGATGGCTTTCTTTTAGGTGGTATTTCTCTTGATTTGAAAGCTTTACAAACCTTATGTGATCGCCTATAATCTTGTTATATGGGAGGTTTTGGTTATGCCAAATAAAGAAGAAGCAATTAAAATGAGAGTAAAAGCTATGGAACAAGCTCTTGCTGAAATTGAAAAAATAGAAGAGTTTTTTAAAGGACAGGCGGAGGATTTTTATCAAAAGGAAATTACACCTATGATTGAGCTGCAGGCTCAAAATCACTTATTTGGTGATATCGCAGTAAGTTTTACTTGTAATTTTTTTCCAAATATAAAAGATGAGGTGACTGATTTTTTGCAGTCTTTATCTCTTAAAGTTATTACTGTAGATAATTATATTCGTTACTTAAAAAATACAAAAGATCCTATTGTTTCTGTTTCTCTTGATAAAGAAGTTAGTTACTTTTTTCGTCCCTCTCATTTGAAAGAATTAGTGGAAAAAGAAGGATATTCTTTTGAATCTTATAAATATGATCGCGATATAATGCCTAAAGGCTATGCTATTTCTGCAACGGTACCAAAATTAGAAACGGATGAATATGGGAAAGTGCTTGTAAAAAAGATGAAGCAGAATTAGATTTTAGAGGATTCGACAAAATCTTCTTTTTTTTGCTCTATCATTTTTTCTTTTGCTGTTATATAATGATCTTGCATGGTAGTTTTAATGCGTGGTAGTAGATGGAAGGAGAGAAAATGAAAAAAACCAACGTATTAATGATTGATGATAATGTAGAGCTAGTCAATATGGTAAAGGAATATTTTATAGACCATGATGAAATTAATATTTCTTTAGAAGCTCATGATGGAGTAGAAGGAATGGACTTAATTGAAAATAATCAAGATCAGTATGATGTGATTTTGTTAGATTTGATTATGCCAAAGAAAGATGGAATGCAGGTACTAAGAGAAATGAAAGAAAAACAATTGATGAAGAAAGTAATTGTTTTAACTTCTTTTAATACACAAGATGTGATTCGAGAAGCGAGTGAGCTTGGTATCAGTTATTTTATTTTAAAACCTTTTGAGTTATCTGAGCTAGAGCGACGTATTTTAGAATGTAATAATGATGATGAATATAGTAAGAAAACGATTGATATGCGTTATAATAATTTACAAGTTTCCATTACCAAAATTCTTCATGAGTTAGGAGTACCATCTCATATTAAAGGTTATCAATATATCCGTGAAGGGATTACGGTTTTATTTGAGAGACCGGATGTCGTAGGAGGAATTACAAAAGAGTTATAT
>CALVJC010000041.1 GCA_944331945.1 uncultured Bacilli bacterium | reverse complement strand
TAATATACACGATATCATATTTATCACAAGTCTGTTCAAACTTATCATTTAAATAGGAAAACAAACGCTCTATCATCAAAGAAGGCTCTTGATAAGGATAATAGTAGCCAATAAAAACAATCGTTCCCTTTGCATACTTTCTTAAATTTTTAAAAATCTCTTCTAAATCAGCATCAACTTCATCTATCATCGCAATAACCTCATCATCTTGCAATGTATTAATATCAACCGTTGACAGATTGACATCCGCAATCAAATCATTCGCTCCAATGGATAAAGTTATTAAATCTGATTCTCTTAAACATTTTTTTAAAGATAACTCTTTATCCTCAACTAAAATATGTTCATTTGTGTCAAGTTGATACTGTAAATCAGAAATACGATACCCTGAGGTAGAAAAGTCCTTATAATAGCTTTCTAAAACTTGCTTTCGATCAAGATAAGAAGCGAAATAATCACTATAACCATAATTAACATCACCATAGGCATTCACTCCCAAAGATAAAGAATCTCCAAGAGATAAATAATTTATCTTATCTGTGTGAAAGTAAGAATAAATAATATAAATGATAAAACAAAGAATAACAAAAAAAATTAATTTTTTATGTTTCACTAAAAAACACTTCCCAAAATAAAAATTAGAGTTTGTATATTATATTTCTCTAATTTCTACTTTAGCACCAACATTATTTAATTTTTCTACAATATTCTCATATCCCCGAAGAATATGCTCTACATTCGTAATACGAGTCACACCTGTTGCAATTAAACCAGCAATAACCAAAGAAGCTCCTGCTCTTAAATCCGTCGCTACCACATCACATCCTTTTAATTTACTTGGACCAATAATGGTTGCAGTCTGATTTTTAACTCTAATATCCGCACCCATTTGATTCAAATACGGAATATGCATAAAGCGATTTTCATAAATCGTTTCTTCGATTTTACTTTTTCCCTCACATTGCGTTAAAAGTGGCGTCAAAGGTTGCTGCAAGTCTGTCGCAAATCCTGGATAAGTCTGCGTCTTCACATGAATTCCCTTATATTTTTCTCCACGACTAACTAAAATATAGTCAGAGCCTATATCAAGAAAAGCACCCATTTCTTCTAACTTACTTGTCAAAGCTTCAATATGTTCTGGAATAATGTTATCAATTTTTAAATTTTCTCCACAAGCAGCCCCTAAAATAACATAAGTCCCCGCTTCAATCCGATCTGGAATGACCTCATGGAAACATTTTCCAAGGTATTCTACACCTTCAATTTCAATGCGTGAAGTACCAGCTCCACTAATTTTTGCCCCCATATTATTAAGAAGCGTTGCAACATTGACAATCTCTGGCTCTTTTGCCGCATTATCAATAACCGTTACTCCATCAGCACGAACTGCTGCTAGCATAATATTGATTGTTGCACCAACACTAGCAAAATCCAAATAAATATTGGCTCCTTTTAATTGATCCGCGGTAATGGTATAACAATTATCTTTTTCAACAATTTTTGCTCCTAAAGCTTCAAACCCTTTTAGATGCAAATTGATAGGTCTAGCACCAATCGAACATCCTCCAGGAAGAGTCATAACAACTTTCTTATACTTTCCAAGCAAAGCTCCCATAAAATAATAAGATGCTCTTAATTTTTTTGCTAGGTTTTCTGGAATCTCTCGATTTTCCAGTTGTGTCGGATCAATAACAATTGTTTCACTTGCTCTTTTTATCTTAGCTCCTAAAAAAGTTAAAATTTCACATAAAACCTCAGTATCCGTAATATCTGGAACATTACAAATCGTTACTTCTTCATCTGACAAAATAGCTGCCGGAATTAAAGCAACAGCACTATTTTTTGCTCCACTAACTCGAATGGTTCCCGTTAATTTTGAGCCTCCCGTAATCTCTAAAATTTTCATAAACTCCCTACTCTCTCTTCGTTATATTATATTACTTCCGTCTATATTGTTGCAATCCTCAGTTTTAAAAACTTCAACTAATTCTTTTATTTTATTTTTCATTGCTTTCTCACCACTGCCAATTACTTTACGTGGATCATACACATCTGGATTTTCTTTCACAAAATCACTAACAGCATCATGCCAAACAACTTGTAATTCCGTATTAATATTAATTTTATTAATTCCACAAGAAATTGCTTTTTGAATCATATCATAAGGAATTCCTGTTCCACCATGTAAAACCAAAGGAAGAGAAATGGTATCATGAATCTGTTGCATTCTCTCAAAATTCAAATTTGGCTCTCCATGATACAAACCATGAACCGATCCAAGTGCTGGAGCTAAAGCATCAATTCCAGTTTGTGCTAAAGCGATACAATCTTCTAAAGTAGCTTGATAAACATCTCCATGAATATTATCTTCTGTACCTCCAACATGTCCAACCTCTGCTTCGACACTAGCTCCTCTTGCATGAGCATAATCAACAACTTGCTTTGTAATCTCAACATTTTTTGGAAGTTCAAAACGACTGGCATCAATCATAACAGATAAAAAACCAGCATCAATAGCTTCCTTACAAACCTCAAAACTACTACCATGATCCAAATGCAAACAAACAGGAATCGTAATCGAAAGATCTTTGATTAATCCTTCTACCATATTACGAATCGTAAGAAAGCCTCCCATATACTTTTTAGCTCCCTCACTGACACCCAAAATAACAGGACAATGTAACTCCTGCATCGTTTGTAAAATATACTTAGCCCACTCTAAATTATTAATATTAAAGTGAGGTACGGCATAATAATGTTCTCTTGCATTATTCAACATCTCTTTAAAATTAACTATCATTCTTTTCACCTTCACTTCTATCATATAGAAAAGTAAGCATTTTGTCAAAAAGAAAAACGGCTAGTATAGAGTGATCACACAAAAAATAATTTTAAATCTTGTGAAATGACCAAAAAAGCATACTATAAAATAAAAAATGACATATGATATAAGTACTTTCTAAACATTGAAACTCTTATACTTAATGTCATTCTTTGTATTTAACTTTCTTTATGTCAAATTTTTATGCTATTATCTTAACGCTAACCTAAAAGGCTAGCATCACTTTATTTTCTCTTTTGTTTTGGACAATCTGATCCATATTCATTAGAATCATGAGAAAACATTTCTTTTTCATTTACTTCTTCTGCACTAGGACATGAATCAGGACAATTTTTCTTGTTGTTCTTCTTCAAATTTTTTTCTTGATTTTTCTTATTTTTCATTTCTAATCCCTCCATTTGTATTATGGAATAATTTTAAAAATTTATACTAAAAAGAAAAAAGGTATTGAAGTCCTAAAAGAAAAAGTAAAATACTACCAATAATATTAGCTATTTTACCAAATTTTAAACTTAATTTTTTTCCAAATTTTAAACCTATTTGCGTAAATCCGGCACTAATAATACTAAAAACAACTCCACAAAGAAGCATATTTTCATGATCAAGAGATAATCCAATCCCAACGGAAAAACTATCCAAACTAACACTGAAAGCAAAAAGTATGGCTTGAGAAATACCAGCAAAACTAGCTTTTTTTTCGCCTAATTCTTTTGAATTAAAAAGCATTTCCAAAGCTAAAACCAAAAAAATAATCCCTGCTAAATGTTCTGGATGAAGAAAGAGAGAAGAAAGAAAAAAAGAGCCAATAAAACCTCCAATAAGAGGCATAACAAAATGAAAAATTCCCACTAACAAACTTAAAAAATGCATTGTTTTTCGTTCTAGATTTAAAGTGCCATAAATCATGGAAAGAGAAAAGGCATCCATACTTAAACTAAAACCAATTAAAATCAAATGCAAAAGATCCATAAAAGGCCTCCCTTTTAAAACTTATGAGGGAAGCCTTTCTATTATGAGCTATCCAAAATATTTTGTGATTAACTCTTGTACAAAAGATTTATATTCCACTTCACTCGTATTCGTCTCCTCTGCTTCTAATAAGCAAAGAGGAGGAAACAACACACACCACCAATTCTCTCCATTCCCTGCTCCTAAAGTAACAACCAAAGATTCATAATAGCCTTCTTCATAAGTAACTCCCCTATACTGCTTTTCTGGAAAATAATTAAGACCATAATGGACCTCAAACAAATCATCCACTTGATTTTCTAACAAAGTTCTTGAAACAACACCTTCAAAACGATTCACATTATTTTTTAATAAATTACGAGTCGTTGAAACATCATCACTATCTTCTAACAAACTAGTAATATCTTTCTGTAAGGCATCACGTACTTTTATTTTATTTTCTTGATCTTCTTTACTATTCGAAGCGGCAACCACGCGAAAACGTATCGCTTCTTTTGGAATAATAACTTCCGTAGAATTAATATTTTTCGAACCAAATACCCCCATCAAAACTAAACTTGCAATAATTAGGATCTTCTTCATAAGAAAACCACCTTTCACTTACATAGTGGGTGGTTTCTTTTTTTCTTATTCATTTTTTGGTAAAACAAAAAGCATTCTATTTCGACCTTGCATATCTTTTTCCACAACGACTTTTCTATCTGGATAAATTTTTTCCACAATTTCTGTTAATAAACTTGCCTGTTCATAACCAATTTCAAAAGCAAAAAGAGTATGATCCGTCTGATAAGAAAGAGAATTTTGTAAAATCGTTCGATAGCAATTGAGTCCATCTTCCCCCCCATAAAGGGCCAAAGATGGTTCATTTTTCTGAACAATTTCTTCAATTTTCTCAGTGGTTCTAATATAAGGCGGATTGGAAACAATAATATCATATTGTTTTACTGGAAGATTGGAAAACCAATCACTTTGATAAAAAAAGACATCCGCTTTTAATTCTTCTGCATTTTTTTTTGCTACTGAAAGAGCTTTTTCACTATAGTCAACCAAAGTAACCTCTGCAGAAGGAAGCTTTTTCTTTAAAGTAATACCAATACATCCACTTCCACATCCAAGATCTAAAATCGTTAAATCTTTTTTTCCACAATTCTGTGCATAATGAATAATTCTTTCTACTAACTCTTCTGTTTCAAAACGGGGAATCAACACATCTTTATTAACAAAAAACTCATAACCGTAAAAATTAACATGTCCTATTACATATTGAATGGGATAATTTTCTTTTAAAGCTTTCACTCGTTTTTGATATTCTTCTACTATTTGAGGTTCCACAGTTTGATCCAAAATCAACAACAACTCAAGGGGATTTTTCTTTAATAAATCAGCAAGTAATAGTTTAGCATGACTACTAGATATATACTTTTTTCCATAAACAATTAAATCTTCAACGCGCATGAGATCCTCTTACATATTTTTTTGAAAAAACAGCACTTTCCTTTTCAAAATAAAGATGAGACGTTTTCTTTTGACAATAAGAACAATGTTTTTTCTCTTCTTCTAAAACAAAGCTCCGATCTAAAGTAAAAACATCTGGATAAAACTTTATTTTGCCACAATACAAGCACATCTTTTTCATTCCGTTTCTCCTGCCAATTTTCGTTTTTGATCTTCCATAATCAAAGCTTCAATAATATCATCTAATTGCCCATTCATGACTCGATCCAAGTTATTTGTCGTATAACCAATCCGATGATCCGTCACCCGATTCTGTGGATAGTTATAAGTACGAATCTTTTCTGCTCGATCTCCAGTTCCAATTTTGTTTCTTCTAGCACTACCTAATTCTTCTTCCTGACGTCTTAATTCTGCTTCATAAAGACGTGCTTTTAAAACTTTCATTGCTTGTTCTTTATTTTGAATTTGACTACGTTCATTTTGACAAGTAACCACGGTATTCGTTGGTAAATGGGTAATTCTTACCGCACTATCCGTCGTATTAACACCTTGTCCTCCACAACCAGAAGAACGATAAATATCAATCCGCAAATCTTTTGGATCAATTTCTACATTCACATCTTCTACTTCTGGCATCACTAATACCGTTGCCGTAGAAGTTTGAATTCGTCCATTGCTTTCCGTAACAGGAACTCTTTGTACTCGATGAGATCCACTTTCATATTTCAACTTAGAGTAAACACTATTACCTTTTACCATAAATTCAACTTGGCTAAATCCACCAGCCGTTCCTTCTTCTGCATTGATCATTTCAATCTTAAAGCCTTCTTTTTCAGCATATTTTGAATACATCCGGAACAAATCACCAGCAAAAATATTCGCTTCATCTCCTCCAGCCGCTCCCCGAATTTCTACAATAACATTTTTAGTATCATTCGGATCCTTTGGAATCAATAAAATTTCTAACTCTTGTTCTTTTTTCTTTTTTTCTTCTTCTAACCGATCTAATTCCTCTTTGGCCATCTCTTTTAATTCTGGATCTTTTACCATTTCTTTGGCATCTTCTATCTCTTGCATAATTTTCTTATAATCCCGATAAGCCATAACGGTCTCTTCTAAATCTGCTAACTCTTTAGACAATTCCTTCGTCTTTTGTACATTATTTAATACTTCTGGTTTCATTAACTCTTCTTGTAATTCTTTATATTTATTCTCGGTAACATCTAACCGTTCGATCATCTGCGATCACCCTTTCTTGAATCGTCGTTAGTATTGTAACATAAGAAAAAGAAAAAAACTAGAGCTATTGCTCTAATTCTAATTCATCTTCATCCATTACCACAAGATCTTTTAAGTCTTCCTCGGCTCCATCGTCATAATCATCTTCATCTTCATCTCCAGAGCCATAATCATCTTCTACATCTTCTTCTGGTAAAATCGCATCGTCTTTTACTTCTTCCATTTCTTCATCTTCATCTTCATCATCCGTTACTTTTAAGACTTTGTCAGAAGTATGACGACTTCTTAAATCCCAACAACCATCTTCTAACATAAGAAAACGTTTATCGGTCGTTAAAGAAGTATAGTAATCACCTATTTTTTCTTCGAAAGTACTCTCTGGCAATTCCAATAGTTCAATGATCTTATGAAAAAGATCAGCAGTATTCATTTTATTATTTTCCTCTAAAATGTAAAAGGTAAGATCTTTATTTGATAATAACTCTAAATCTTCTTTTTTCATTTTTGATAACTTCATTGATATTCCTCCTAATATATAAAAAACTAAAGCATTATATGTTCATCAAAAAAATTTGTTCCTTTTTTAATCATATAAACTTATATCATTTTTTTATAGAACATGCAATAGTTTTTTTATACTTTACATTTTTTCTGGAATTTCAATGCCTAATATAGTCAATAATTCCACATTAGTATCATAGACCACTTTCGTTAAAATTAACCAACTTTCTTGTAATTTTACATCTTTCTCAGTTAAGATATGATGTTTTTCATAAAAACGATTATATGCACTTGTTAGTTGATATAAATATTCAGCAATAATATTTAATTCCTTTAATTCAAAAGTTTTCGTTAAGACTTCGGCTTTTTGTAAAAGAAGAAGAACAATCTCTTTTTCATCTTCAAAACGAGGCATTTGTTGATAAACGAGGCCTTTTTCTTTCGCTTTCGCAAGAAGGGATTTCATTCGAATGGTAGCATACAAAAGATATGGTCCTGTTTTTCCATCTACATTAATAAATTTACTAGGTTCGAAAATGTAATCTGTAGTTCGATTCGGAAGAATATCCGCATATTTAACTGCTGCAATCATAACTTTTTCTGCAATTTCATCCCGTTCTTCCCCTTGAATTTCTTCTCGCATATGGAGTTTAATTTCATCTTTCACACTATCAAGCAATAGTTTTAATGACATTGCATTTCCATCACGTGTTTTAAATGGTTTTCCATCACTACCATTCATCGTTCCAAATCCTAAAAAGGATAGTTTAGTCGAATCTGGAACAATTTTTGTTTTATAAGCAGCCCTGAAAACTTGAGTAAAGTAAAGTTCTTGACGCACATCAACAACATACCAAATTTCATCAGGAGCAAAACGTTTCATGCGCGAATCAAGGGTAGCAAGATCTCTTGTCGCATAAAGAGTAGCGCCATTATTTTGAACCACTACCAAATCTGGCATAGGAGCCGTATCACTTTCTCGTTTCACCTCAATAACCTTGGCTCCTTCACTTTCCACCAAATAGCCTTCTTTTTCGAAATAATCAAGCATTGGTTTGATATAAGGATAGCAATCACTCTCGCCTTCCCAAAGATCAAAATCTGTATCAAGACGGCGATAAACACTCTTGATATCATCAATTGATATTTTTCGAATT
>CALVJC010000040.1 GCA_944331945.1 uncultured Bacilli bacterium | reverse complement strand
ATTGTTAAAAAATAGATTTCCGCTTGGTAGGAATCTTTTTTCTTCTTGTAACAGCTTTTTAATGAAGGAGTTTTATCTTGAACTTTTTTCGACAAGCGTTTATTATTATGTTATGATGAATCTGTCAGGGAAACTTGCACAAACTAAAAAAGGGAATACCTAGTCTTGCAGAGTTAGGTACTATTCCCTAGAGTTTGGTTATAGTGTCAGCTTTTACGCTGGTACTATTTTTATTAACATGATAAGAATCACGATAATAAGGAATTTCTTACAACTTCATCTTCTTTCACAAAAGGAGAATAGTACCTAAATGACTAGATATTCCTATTGGAAGAAAATCATATTCTAGTTTTTATAGGTGATCGAACAAAGCAATTTTTCCTTTTGCTTATTAATATTCCCTATACTTTTTTAAAGTTTCTACTGACTTTTCTATGATATTGTGTAATTGTAAATATTCAATTCCATCATCTAGAGTAATAATCCTGTTTTCAACTAGCATATTAGAGTTTGCATTAATATGACCTATATCTAAACAAGCTTTAAGTCTTATAGCGTTATCTCTAATTTTAATTATTTATTAAAAGCTTTCTTTTTCTCTTTTGAGCAAGAAAAATTAATTAATATTCCTGTATCGTCATAACCAGCATTTATATATGCTTTATTAGAGGGCGGATAATTATAATCAGTATATAACAATGGTACTAATCCCCTTTTTAATAAATCGTTAGTCATACTATAAATTAAATTTGCAGCGTAACCTTTACCACGTTCATCAGTAGGTGTATAAACATGGCTCAATTTTGCTTGACCATCAACTTCACTATAATTTGCCATACAAACAATTTTACCATTGTCATTCTTCCATATATATAAGTTGTTTGAGTCTAACATTTTTTGAACATCTTTTTCAGCCTGTTCCATACTAATCGGATCAACGCCATTCATTTCTTGGCTATCATCAAACCAATATTTTACCAATATTGGTTTATCTTCTATGGTAGAAATACTTATTTTACCATCACATTCTTTAGGCTTTTTAGTTTGTTTGCAAGATAAAGTTCCCATTTCAAAATAGTCATCTAGATTTAATTTATCAAATCCAGCTTTTACTAATAAATCATATAATTCTTTCTTACAAGTAAATTTATCTTTTTCACTATCAGTTAAATATAATTCAATTACCTGCATAATCTCATCTAATTTTGTTATATCAAAACTATCTTTAGTCCATATCCAAGTAGGCCACCCAATAGCCCCTCTACATATAACATAGTTTTTTTCATCACTATATAATATAACTGAATTACTTTTTAAGTTTTGTGTTATAAGATAAAATTTATATTTATCTTTTTGAAATTCTTCAGACTGAAAGATTTCATTATTTATGTCAATTTGTTTCATCTGATAATAACTCCTTTCGCATCATCTATATACATTATAACACTAAATTCATTATTCTTATATTTATCCCTTTATCTTGAACTTTTTTGACAAGCGTTTATTATATGTTATGATCAATTTGTCAAGGAAACTTACAAAAACTAAAAAAGGGAATACCTAGTCTTGCAGAGTTAGCTACTATTCCCTGAGTTTGATTATAGTGTCAGCTTTTACGCTGGTACTATTTTTATTAACATGATAAGAATCACGATAATAAGGAATTTCTTACAACTTCATCTTCTTTTGTCCTTTTTCTTCTTTCTTTTTCACTTATCAAGTAAGCTTTATTTTTTTTTTTTTTTTCTTGTCCATATTTATTTTGACAATATTCTTTTACATAGACCTTGGCTTGTTTCTCTTTTTCTTTCTTTTCCTTTGTGCGTTCAATAGAATCTTTTACTAATTGAGAATGTATTAGGTAGTACCTATATTGATACCAATCAATTAGTTTCTCTTCTTCTGTTATAGGATAAAATCTCTCTTGTTTTTCACTATAGACAAAAGGATAAAAATTCAAAGCACATTTTTCTTCTAAAGACATTATTCCATGTAATCTTTCCTGATCAGGAAATGCAAAAGTAACATAAAGTTTTTTGTCTCGAATATCCTCTTCGCCAGTACTTACTTCTATGGACATTTCTCGACGCCAAGCGTTTAAGTTACTACCATAGCAACTACGCTCTACTTCTTCTAAAAAAGTTTTAACTAAGTCGAGTTCTTTTGCTTTCGAACGGTCATAGAGAACTGGATGTTCTTCTCTAGTTCTTGTCAAAAACACATTATCATTTAAAGAATAAATTCTTTTGGATGAACACAATAACTCTCGTATATAATCGTCGTTTCCTGAATATGATTCTGGCCTCGATTTTATTTCCATTAAATAAAATTTTCTAGGTGCGTATATGTTATTTTTAGGTTCATCTGAGTAATAAGAAAAATAAGCTTCTCCTTCTTGAGAGTGAAAAAAGTCTATCCTTCCTTCTGAAAGCAAGAGCTTAATTGTCCTTTTTCTTTCATCTTTACTATCATAAAATTATCTGGTTCTTGAATATAAAAGTAATCTTTAGTTGTCATTTGAAACCTCCTTGTTTTTTATTCTATAATACTAGAAAAAAAAGCGCAAGGACTAAATCAATCCTTGCGATTCTAAAAAGTCATGAGCGACGACTTCGGGAGAGCGTCCTAGTTCATCGACTTGATAGTTTAATTCTTGCATTACATCATCCGTTAAGTAAGTTCCTAGTGTGTTTAATAAATTTTCAAGTTCTGGATATGTTTTTAAGGTTTCTGTTTTCATAAGGGGTACGGCATAATAAGGTGGGAAGAAATTTTTGTCATCTTCTAAGACAACAAGATCAAATTTTCTTAACAGTCCATCGGTGGTAAAGGCATCAATGACTTGACTATTGTTATTCATTAAAGCGGTATATCTTGGGCTTCCATCCATGGCAATGATGTCTTGAAACGATAAATTATATGTTTGCAATAAGCCTGGTAACCCATCTTGTCGATTCACAAATTCTAGGGTTGGTGAAATAATCAAGTTTTGTGATACTCTGGCAAGATCAGAGATGGTTTTTAAGTTATAAGTTTGAGCGGTATCTTTCCGTACTGCAAGAGCATAAGTATTATTAAAACTCATGGGGTTTAATACTTCAATATCATATTGTTCTTTGAATTCTTCTTTTACAGTTTGATAAACTTGATCCACATTGCTGATAGGGTCATGTTTTAAAATATCGGTATAATCGGTTCCTAGATAGTCAATGTAAAGGTCAATATCCCCTCGGTTAAGGGCAGAGAATACGACTTGTGCTCCTCCTAAGTTACATTGTCTTGATACGGAGATATCAGTATTTTCTTCAATATAATCACTGGTCATTTCACATAAGATGTTTTGCTCCGTAAAGTCTTTTGAGCCGACGGTAAGGGTATTTTCGGTTGGTTTATCAAATTTTATCGTACTAAGAAATAGAACAACGATAAGAGCAATAATAATTCCGACGATTATCTTTTGTTTTTTTCTTCCTTTTAAGACTTGTTCTCTTGTTTTCCCTTGCATTTGTAAGCTTATGGGTGTAACTAATTTTTCAATTAAACCAAAGAAGTAATCTACGGCTAAAGCAAGAAGACAAGCTGGTATGGCTCCTGCTAATATTTGAGCATTATTAACAGTTCGAATACCAGAGAAGATTAAATATCCAAGACCTCCTCCTCCAATAAAGGCAGCCATCGTCATAAGTCCTACGGCCGAAACGGCGGAAATACGGATTCCAGCCATAATAACAGGTAAGGCTTGCGGAATTTGAATTTTAAACAAGATTTGTCCTTTGGTAAGCCCTATTCCTTTCGCTGCTTCTAACATTGTATCACTGATACCACTAATTCCTGTGTACGTATTTTTGATAATAGGCAGTAAGGAATAAAGGATAACTACAACAATGGCAGGTACTGTTCCAATTCCAAGAAAGGGAATCATAAAACCTAGAAGGGCCATAGAAGGAATGGCTTGAACGACACTAGCAACTCCTAAAACAGGTTTGTTTAATTTCTTGACATAACTGATAAAAATACCAATGGGAACACCAATTGCGATAGCGAGAAGAACGGCTAAGACGGTTAGTTCTATGTGTTCTAAGAAAAGAGAAATGATTTGATCTTTATTTTCAATCATATAATCTATAAAGTTCATCTTATTCCTCCTCCTCTAAAAATTGTTGACTTAAGGCCGTGATTAAGCTGCTTCTCGTGATCAAGCCACAGACTTTGTTCTCTTTATTTAAAACAGGAATGGTCGCTAAGCGATTGGTTTTTACTAGCTTGGCTAAATCAACAATCGATTGGTCCTCTAAAACGGTTACTACATCATCGATCATTAAGTCTTGTGCCTTTCGTTTTGTTGTTTTTTCTTCCGCTATACTTTCTGCATAAAGCATGCCTTTGAAATTTTTATTTTCATCTACAACAATCAGGGTATCGACATGCATCATTTTCATTTTATTTAAGCAATAAAAGATCGAATAATGAGGAAGACAAGTGACTGGATTTGAGATCATAATGTCTTTTACTTTGATTAGTTCTGGAGAATCCCAAATACGATCTTTTCCTACGAATTCTTTGACAAATTCCGTTTTAGGATGCTTTAAGATATTTTCAGGTGTATCATATTGGACTAATCTTCCTTCATCCATAATGGCTATTTTATCGGCAAGTTTAATGGCTTCATCCATATCATGGGTAACAAAGACAATGGTTTTATGGAATTTATCTTGTATTTTTAAAAGCTCTTCTTGAAGGGCACCACGGCTCATCGGATCTAGAGCACTAAAGGGTTCATCCATTAAAATGATTTTGGGATCGGTCATAAAGGCTCTGGCAATTCCTACGCGTTGTTGTTGGCCACCAGATAATTCGTTCGGATAACGATCGAGCAATTCTTCGTCTAAATCCACCATCTCCATGACTTCTTTGGTCTTCTCTTCCATTTTTTGTTTTTCCATCTTTAAAGCCTTTGGAATGATTTCGATATTTTCACGAATTGTTAAATGAGGAAAAAGTCCTGTTTGTTGAATGACATAACCAATGCTTCTTCTCAGTTCAATTTCGTTCTTTTTATGGATGTCTTCACCATTGATCGTAATGGTACCTGAGGTTGGTTCAATCAGACGATTGATCATTTTTAAGGTGGTTGTTTTACCACAACCAGATTCGCCAATTAGGGTGACTAGGGTACCTTCTTCAATGGTAAAAGAAATATCTTTTAATACGGTAACATTTTTATAAGCTTTACTTACTTTTTCAAATGTAATCATCTTATCCCTACTTTCCTTTTTATTGTATCATTTTTTCTTGTGGGTAAAACAATTTTATCGATACTAGACAAAAATTTGTCATAAATAAAAAAGACCACTTGCTGATCTTTTTTATTTTTACGCTTTCTTTTTCTTCATCACTACTAGTAAGATACCAACAACTAGTACAATAATTCCAATGACGATGAAGATGGTTCCGGGATCTGTTGAACCTGTTGAGAAAAGGCTTGTAAGTTGAGCTTCAATACTGTTATTCATCACAAATCCCACAATTGTTAGAATGGCACCAACAATAATTGCCAACACTCCTAAAGCACCCATTTTTTCACTCCTCTCTATTATTATAATATCCAAAAGGAGCTCTTTTTGTCAATTCTATTTTCCGGTGGAACCAAAGCCGCCACTTTTTCTTGCTGTTTCATCTAATTCTTCGACTTCTTCATAATCGGCTTTTAGATAAGGGGTAATCACAAACTGAGCGAGCCTGTCTCCTGGTTCTACGGTTCTTTTTTCTTGCGAATGGTTATGAAGTGCTATCAAAACTTCGCCTCGATAATCTGCATCAATGACTCCTACTTTGTTGGCTGGAGCAAGACCTTGTTTGGAAGCTAAACCACTTCTAGCATAAATTAAACCTACATATCCTTTCGGAATAGCAAATGCTAAACCAGTGGGAATCATTTCTGTTTCCCCTGGTTTAATTTCGATTGGTTTTTCTATACAAGCATAGAAATCACTGCCGGCACTTAATTCCGTGGCATAAAAAGGGATTTTGGCATTTTCTTTTAGTTTTTTTACTTTTACTTTCATTTTTCTCTCCTAACTATCGCATCCACAAGCAAGGCGCTCTTTGAGACGACAAGCTTCTTCATAGATGTCACTATTATCAATATATAAGACTATTTCGCCTTTTTCTCTTGTTTTGGGAACATCAATAATTCGTTGATTGCTGCTACCGACATAATGAAGTTTTTCTTCGGCTAACTTCATGATAAATTTTCCTTCTAGTAACACATCAATATGATTTAAAATGTCTTCTAGATTTTTATCGAGTTCTTTTTGAGCCATCAATTCTTCCCAAGTATATCCAGTATAACACCAGATTGTTTTGGTTGGATATAGTTCTTTGATATTGGTTACTAAATCGCGAATGGTTTTACGGTTTCCAAGAAATAGAGGGTCTCCTCCTGATAAGGTAAGGCCACTACACCAATCTTGATCTAATTCCTGATAGATTTCTTTGATGGTATCATCGTTAAATTCTACACCATCATTTGGATCCCAAGTTAGGGCATTTTGGCAGCCGAGACATTTATGAGAACAGCCACTGACCCATAAAACGACCCGTAATCCTTCGCCATTCAACATGTCAGCTTTCGTGATGTTATGGTATTTCATGTTACATACTCTTCCTTTCACTAATTTCTACCATTTTGGCATGATTTAATCTGGTGTCACCATGAACTCTGGAGTAAGATAGATAGCCATTCATACGGTCGATCTTAGTAAGGTCAGCACTACCACATTTTGGACAAACATCCATATCGAGTTCTTCATGACCACAGTTATTGCAGTAAGATAAGGATAAGTTTACTCCTTCGTAGAAGCCTTTATCCATGGCTCTTTCCACATAGGCTGTCATCGCTTGTTTATTATAGTTTAAGTTATAACGAACATACTGAATTCTTCCGCCTTTGAATAATTCCCAGAATCTGCCTTCTAGATCTTGTTTTTGAATGCCCGTGATATCTTCCCATACGGCACAGTGGAAACTGTTAGAAACATATTCGCGATCGGATACGCCTTTGACAATACCATATTTTTTACGAAATTGTTCTACTTGGGTACCACATAAACTTTCGGCTGGCGTTCCATAAATAGCATATAGAATGTGATCTTCTTTTTTGAATTCTTGGGTTTTTTTATTGATATAACGCATGACTTCTAGAGCAAATTCCCCATCTTCTACTAAACTTTTGCCATTATAAAGTTCTTGTAATTCATTTAAGGCCGTAATTCCAAAAGAGGCAGTAGAAGCTTTTAATAATGGTTCAATTGGATCACTTGGTTTTAGATGACCGCCATAGAAACCACCTTCGCAGTAAGCGAGAGGATTGGTAGAAGCTTTCTTCTTGGCTAAGTAGTTATAAGTACGAATATGGATTTTGCGAATCATTTCTAGATAGTAATCTAATACTTCATAAAAGTCTTTTTGTTCTTCTCTGGCTTTGGCTAGAATCATAGGCAAGTTAAGAGAAATGGCACCAATGTTGAAACGACCAATGAAAACGGGTTTGTCTTCTTCATCAGCAGGTTCCATTCCACCCCGTTCAAACCAAGGAGATAGAAAGGCCCGGCAGCCCATCGGACTAATGATACGTCCATATTTTTTGAACATTTCTGCCACATATCCTTCTCCAGTTAAAGAAAGGTAGTCTGGATACATGGTTTTCGCACTACAGTCAAGGGCGGTTTCAAATAAATAGTGCATCTTTTTTCCTTCTCCATGTAAGTTCTTATCATATAAGAAGACAAGTTTTGGGAAAAGAGTTGGTTTACGAAAACCTGGTTTTCCTTGTCCTTTCATATGCGTTTTTAAAATGACTTCACTAATCATTTGACCATAAGGGTCTTCTTCATGGCCAAAGGTAAAGGTTACAAAAGGATAATCTCCTCTACTTGATCCGACACTGTTTAATTTATATTCGATTCCTTGATAACCTTGTTCACATTCTCTTCTGGTTTTTTTCCAGGCATATTCTTCGGCTTTGACTGGATCCGTACCACCTGTAATATCCATATATTCTTCATAGTATTTATTATAAGTCTTTTTGGCATATGGGGTTAGAATGGTATCTACTTCTGGAACAGTAAATCCTCCATACTGCATGGCAGCGGTATTGATAATAACATCTCCCATGACATCATAGGCAGTATCTAGGCTCTTTGGTTCATTATACCAAAGATTTCCCATTTCAAAGCCATCTTTCATCACGGCTCCTACATCGCATAAGCAGCAGTTCATGGTATCACGACGCGCACTCATATCATGAACATAAATATAACCATCTTCACAAGCTTCTACTTCTGCTTTGGTTAAGAAGAATTTCTTATATAATTCTTTATTCAAATTACCATATACCAAACTTCTTTGGGTCGAAACTAAGGCACTATCGGTATTGGAGTTTTCTTTATCCCCAATGTAATTGATTGCTTGGGCTTTTTTGTAAACTTTATCTAAAATGTGAACGAAATCATTTTTATAATTGCGATATTCGCGATAGCTTTTCGCCACCAAAGGATTTACTTTCTCTAAAGCCGCTTCCACGCAATTGTGAATTTGACTTACTTCAGCATCACTCGTTTGATTTTTTAATAAATCAATGACAATGTTTACCACATCATCTTTCGCTTCTTCGGTTAAATCAACCATAACTCTTTCGGCGCTTTTTTCGATTGCGGCTCTTATTTTGTTACCATCAAATGGTTGTCTGGTTCCATTCTTTTTGATGATATTAATTTTTGGATTATTAAAGTGTCTTTTACTTTTCCTTTCTTCTGTTTCTACTTTTCCTTTTTTTGAGGCTTTTTCCTCTTTTAGCTTTGTCATAACTTTTTTCTCCCTTCTATATCTTTATCGTGATACATTGATTATAGGATCGGTTTTGTTTTTTAGAAACATTTTTTACTATTTGTAAACTTTATTTTGCTTTTGTTTACAGAAAAAAGCGTCCAAAAAAACATTTTTCTTTTTTGACGTTGTTTTTTCTCTTTTTTCTTTATTTTTCAACACTTTTAATTATTTTTTATTCCCCTGTTGTGTTATGTTTTTTTCGTCTATTTTTTTCTTACTTTATATTATTCGTTGATTTATAATACTTTTGCAAGTATAATAGAGATGTAAATAAAGGAGCGTAAATGTATGCAAAATAAGACATTATTTGACACTCTTATCGTGGTGAAGCGAAGTGGTCAAAGAACTTCTTTTCAAGGAGAAAAAATTGCTCTAGCGATTCAAAAAGCTTTTCGGTCTCTTGATATCCCTTATCAGGATGTAGAAGTGAACCGGGTTTATAGCAAAGTTTTGAAGAAGATCGAAAAAGAGTATCAAAATCGAAAGACCATTAATATCGAAAACATTCAAGATATTATTGAAGAAGTATTGCAGCAAGAAAAGTTTATGGATGTTTATGAGGCTTTTTCTACTTATCGGGAACAGCGGAATGCTTCTAGAAAGGCTTTTGTAGGAAAACAGCAGCACAAATTCTTAAAAGCGATTGAGGCACTGGGCTTGCATTATCCCAATGAACAAGAGGAAAATACCCCTGTTGCTCTTACTCAAAAATTTGGTTCGACGATTTCTTATGAATTTGCGAAAGCTTACCTGCTTGATAATAAAACGGTTAAAAATCATGATAGCGGAATTCTTTCTCTTCATTCGATTGAATCCATTCCTATGGGATCGATTGAATCGATTGCGATTGATCTTAGAGAATTAGAAACTTTGGATACGCCTTTTTCAGAACAACTTCGAGAGCAAGTGGACATTCAAAGTTATCTTTCTTCGGTGAAAGAAATGATTGTTTCTTTACATAAAGAAGTTTATGGTCCCATCATGTTTGTCAATTTTGATCAAGCTTTAGAAGGCATCGTTTTTCGGCAATATCAAGAAATTTTGAAATCAAATTTAGCTTTGTATTTTTATGCTAGTGAATTAGATTCTCTTCTTTCCCTTGAAAAGTTAGAGAAAGAAATTGAAAAAAGTACGGATTTTACCTTATCGAATGAGAGTCTTACTTCTTTCTTTCACGGAAACCAATTCTTATATTATACTTATCAAAAAATAGAGAAGAAGTCTTTGCAACAAACCAAAAGTAGACTTGAGAAAACTCTTGCTCATTTCTTTTCTTCTTTTCAGGAAGTTGAACTTGCCTTTAATTTTGGGATGGCAATTTCTAAAGCTGGTACTCTTGTCTTAGAAACTATCCTTGATACTATGTCAGCGAAAGAAAATATTAGTTATTTTTTCCAAGTGTCAAAGAAGATTAATATGAGCAAAAATAGTCTTAATTATTCTTTCTTGCAACGCTTTTCTACTCTCGCTTCTTCTTATTCTAATTGTTATTATGTTTTTATTGATTGTAAGTTTAATGCCTTAAAAGAGGATGTTGTCTCTTATTTCCCTCGAGGAGCGAGAGTGATTGAAGATAATACAACTTTAGAGAAAAAATTAGTTGGGGGAAAAGGAAATCTAGCGACAGTATCGATTAATATCGTTCGGATTGCCTTAAAGCATCCTGGTGATATACGAGGGTTTTATCAAGAGTTAGAAGAAGTAATTAAATATGCAAGTGAAGCTTTGTTAAATCGGTTTGAACTGGAATGTTCGAAAAGAAGTAGTCAATTTCCTGTTTTATATGGTGATGGGGTTTGGCATGATGGAGAAAAAATGAAAGATACGGATCGCTTGCGTAAAATTTTAAAGCATGGTACTTTGACAATTCATTTTTGTGGATTAAAAGAATGTTTAGTGGCTTTATCGCCCAAGGCTTCCGAGGAAGAGTCTTTCAAACAAGGATTTGAAATCGTTCAATTCATGAAAAAGAAAATTAATCAATTAAGTGATGTGAATAACCTTAATTTTTCTCTTTCTGCCATTCCTTCGGAAGAAATAGAGAAAGAATTTAAGCAGCAGGATACGGCGATTTACGGAAAGATTAAAGGGATTACCGATCAAGAGAAATATTCTTCTGGATATTTTTTGAAAACGGATCCTATGAAATTTGGTCCTTTTCAAAAACTTACGAACGGTGGTCATGTAGATGTATTTTTGGTAAAAAAAGACGAAGAAATAGAACATATTATTGAAATGTTAGCACAACAAAATTTTGGATGTGTACAAATAAAAAGGAGTCGCTGAGTGGAGATTCCTTTTTTATTTTCCAAATTTGTTATTCATAAACACGTCCAATTAAGTTTGCCGAGCCAAATGGGGCAGCATAACTAACACTTGAGAATATTTCAAACCCCAAATAATAACTTCCAGTTAAATTCGTGATGTCATAATCAATGGTGGCCCAAATATCATTTCCAGGAGCTATCTTTTGCGTTTTCGTACTAACATCTCGAAGAAATTCAGTATTTGTCTTGGATACACCGACAATAAATGTAATATTCGACGTGGTACCGCTCTCATAAGCCGCGACACGGTAAGTGGCATAGTGCGTTAAGTCATAAGTTTTGTTACTGTACGTGGTAACTCTTGACAATCCACTACTACCACCACAATGTACATAATGGCGAGATGGTTGCCATGAGGCATAAGAACTTACCCCTTCTTGTCTAGCTTGAGTCCAGGCACCATCATCTTGAACATCCAGTTGAAAAATATTTTTATCGGCATATTTCCATTTAGGAGATACAACTACATTTTCACTTGGCATCGTAAAACTTTTCGTACTACTATTTAAGGTCATTAAAGTACTACCGCTACTATCTCGAATGGTCGCGCCATAGTAACTAAAACCACTGGAAGCACTTGTCGTAAACGTTACGGTTGATCCCACTTGAGCACTACTTGATACCGTCACTGTTCCACCTGTTACACTTCTCTTCGTAATCGAAAAAGTTCCTATATCATCCACGGCCGTTCGTCCACTTTCTAAAGTGAGTTCATTCGAGGGATAGCCTCCCTGAACGCCTAATGTAATCGTTTGACTACTACTTGCTTTATTTTTGATTAAAATAGTGATTTGAATACTTCCATTCGCCTCTATTGTTCCAAAAGGATCTTCATTACTTTCTAGATAATAGACTTCGACATTACTATTATTTTGATAATATAATTGGTATTTACTATCTATATCATTTTGACTTATCACTGTTAAAGTTACACTTTTAGTACTTCCTGCTGTCGTTGTGATTCGGTTACTCGTAACCCCTGTTCCGGTAATCGTATAATTTAAACCACCCGTTACAATACTTAGAGCATTCTCTTTTGTTTTAGACACTGTAAACATGGCATAAGAAAAATAGCCTACAAGACATAATAGGGAAACAGCAATTGCGATAATTGCATATATTTTAGATACTTTTATTTGAAACAGTTTCTTCATCTTTCATTTCTTTCCGAATTCTATTATCTTATTTTAATTTTAACATAAAGCTTAGAAATAGAAAAGAACCTAAGTAAACAAAGCTTTTTATTGATAAAGATTGCTTATAAGTTTTATTTTTGTAGATTTTTTCATGTTTATACTTGCAACTTTCCCGATTCCTTTGTGGTTTAGTCACATTCCTGATTATAACAAAAGAATAAGAATTCCTAAGAAAACTTATTCTTTCTTTTTATTCACTTTTACTAAGCGTTACTTCCGTGGTATGTTCCTTTCCATCTCGTAAGTACGTTACCGTAATCTTATCTCCTGGTGCATATTTGTATAGCTCATATCTTAGATAAGCAGAATCTGCAACTTCGGTATCATTAATTTTCGTAATAATATCTCCTTCTTGTAAATCAGAGTTTTCCGCTCCTGTTCCTCGTTCAATGCTTACCACAATAACGCCTCCATTTACACCATTTGGAATATCATAATTATAACGATAAGAGTTCATAGCGTCTGTGACATTAATCATTTGTACTCCTAGAAGAGGCCATTCAATTTCTTCTCCATTTTCTAGTGTTTCTAGTTTACTTGTCGCATATTCAATGGGGATAGCAAAGCCCATTCCTTCGACTTCGGTTTGAACTAGTTTCATAGAAATAATACCAATGACTTCACCATTTACATTGAATAAAGGTCCTCCACTATTTCCAGGATTAATCGCCGCATCGGTTTGTAATACTTCCATTACCCAATCACCACTACCATAGCTACTATCGGTACTAACGGTTACCATACGATCTTTTCCTGCTAAATGTCCGGTAGAAACACTTCCACGATATTCATAACCTAAAGGACTACCAATGGTAAATACTAAGTCTCCTAAGCGAGCTTCTTCACTATTTGCAAGGGTTAAGGCAATCAAAGTATCATTCTTTTCAACTCTAATTACGGCAATATCAACATAGGTATCTCCTCCTAAGACTTCACCTTCGATTTCTTGATCATTCGAATCAATTACCGTTACTCGATCGGCCCCATCTATTACGTGTTGATTCGTCATAATATAGGCATCATCACCATCAATTTTATAAACAAATCCTGTTCCAGTAGAAGCGACTTGATCGCTTTGATAGTTTCGAACCATCACAACCCCATCGTATACTTTTTCTACCGAATCACTAATGCCTGATTCATCCACCGCTACCTTGGTACAGTTTTCAGCACTACATCCGCCTCCTACAATAGAGGTCGTCGATGTTCCTCCTAACTTTTCTCCAATGACAACATAAGTTAATACTCCTCCAATTAAGAAGGATACTACAATTAATACGAGCTCTTTTATTCTTTCACGCTTCATCTTCTATACTCCTTTCAATTTTCATCAATTGCTTCCAATTATTTGGAAAGCCCATTCTTTTTAAAATCTTTTCTATTGTAATTGTATGCAAATTGTAATTTAAATTTTGAATCCATTCTTCCAACTCAATTGTTAAATTTTTAAATTCCTCCTCTGAAAGCATTTGTTTCATAATAATTAACAGGGAAAACAAATCATTTTTTCCACACGTATACTCCTCTTCTTCCTTTGGAATATTTAATAACTGGTGATAAATGGTATTAGGAATTCGTTTTTGGGTCCTATTTTCATATAATATATCTTCGTGAGCACAAAGATTGCGATAGTTTGATAAAATCGGAAGATATATTTGGAATGTTTCTACATCTAAATGATATAAATTACAAATATTTTTTTGATCTTCATATTTTAGAATGGAAAATAATTCCCCTACAATTCCAAAAGAAAGAACTTTTACTAAAATCCATAATGGAATATACCCATAGTTGGTAATATAATGGGCTGTCGCACTGTGTTGCGAGCCATTTACTCTTATTTGACGTTTCATTTTCCGTAATAGATCATTTACTTGCCTTGATTTACTTTTATCTTTGGTAAAGTTTTTCGGACGTAAATAATCTTTTTCCTTATATCCATATTTCTTAGATAATTGATAAGAAAAAATAGATTTTAGATTATTCTCGATCACTAATAAGTTTTTGAAAAAGACATTACGAATGGCCCGATCAAATAAGAATAAGCTATACAGTTCTTCAAAAGTTGTCCCCTCAATAAACTTTTTTTCGGTGAGACTTTTCAAAAAAGGATAGCGGTAACCATTAATGAAGAAATAATTTTCTCTTAGAAGAACTTTTTTTGTTTCTTCTTCGTTGGTAATTTTCAATCCTTTATATTTTAGTATTTCTATTTGTTCTTCTAGGTTTTTAAACTGCTTACCTATCATCCCTCATCACCTATTATGCATTATATCATAGAATTGCGGAAAAATTGTGAGTTTTTCATGAAAAAATATGCTATAATTTTAGAAGTAAGGAGGATGCTTATGCCAGCGACTGTCACTCATGCGTATTTTGCTATGGATGTTTATGATGATTTACCTATTGGTTTAAAAAGCCTTCTTATGGATGAGAAGAAAAGAATTCGAATGTTTGGACAAAGTATGGATGCTTTATTTTTTTATAATAAAGTGTCTTTGAAAAATGGAAAGAAAGTACAAGATTTTGGACATTACTTTCATACCCATCATAGTCAAGATTTTTTTCTTAATCTTATTAATTATATTAAATATAATCGTTATTATAAAATTCCGGACGTGATGAGTTTCCTTTATGGAATGATTTGCCATTATAAACTAGATACAAAGATTCATCCTTTCGTTTTCTATAAGACGGGGAATTTTCAAAAAGAAAAGAAAGAGAGTTATCGTTTTTTAAATCAACATGATTATATGGAAATTTTTTTAGATAATTATTTTATTAAGCAGAGAGAACAAAAGAATCCTTATGCTTTTCGATTCTATGATTTTTGTTTTGATTTTACCCCGTTTTCTTTAGAACTTGAAGAAGTGATTAATTATGCCTTTGAAGAGACTTTTGGGATCAAGAATATGTGTCATTTCTATCAAAAAAGTTTGAAACAGATGTATTTTGCTTTAAAGTACCTTCGTTATGATAAATTAGGGATTAAAAAGAAGGCTTATCAGTTTTTGGATCTTTTAAAGCCAAAATATACTTTTCAACTGAAGGCAGTCTCTTATCATCAAAGTTTCGTTGATCAAAGAAATTATTTAAACTTAAACCATCAAGAATGGAATCATCCGTGTTTAAAAAGAGAGAAGCATAAAGAGAGTGTGATCGATCTTTATTTGGAAGCTTTGCATGAGACAAATCAGTTAGTTCGTGAAGTGAATGCTTATCTGAAGGATACTAAAAAGGTGAATTTAAAGAAGTTATTTCCTGATTTGTCTTATACGACAGGAAAAGATTGTAAGCGAGGAGAAAATTTTAAATATTTTGAAGGAGAAGCTTAAGAGAAGTTTCTTTTTTTGTATATTTTCCTTTTTTTGGATCAGACTATTTCTAGGTGATACTATGTTAGAAAGTTATAAGGTCGTAAAAGAGAAGAATGAGGATGTTTTATATTTGTATTTGACTTTTGGGTATGAGTTTAGTGAAGATTTGGATGTTTATGAACTAGAAAATAAAGCGAATGATTGGCTTTGTAATGAGCGAATTCAATTTCAAGGGGATAAAGTGGTGGTCGTCGTCGATGGAATCGTTAGTAAAGTTTTGCACATGAAAAAAGAGCATCATTATGATGATTATAAGACAAAAGTTACGATGACTAATAATGAAGTTTTATCTATTTATGATTTATTATTAAGTCTTCTTTTTGCGAATGTTAAAATGACGATTCCTTTAGAGGCGTTGAAGGCTTTAGTCGTTTTGTATCGAAGTGAAATTATTCTTGCTTTGGAAGAGAAAAAGAAAATGCCACTTACGGGGCAGTTCTTCTCTTATACGAATCATAATTATTATAAGTTATTATATCCTACTACTTATCAGACTTATGTTAATGTGTTTCAACAAGCGATTGAGCAGACGAAAAATGAGTATTTAACTTATCAAGATCAGCCAATTCATTGTTATTATCATACGGCAAGTAATGGTTATACCGAAGAGAAAGAAGGAGTTCCTTATTTGGTGCATAAAGAGAGTTTTTGGGATCTTGCTTATCCCCATTATTTACAGCAACGACATTTTAGTATTGAACAGTTGAAAGAACGATTGCATTTGAAAGAGGCCAAAGCATATCCGGTTCAAATATTAAATGTTACTTCCGGAAATCGGATTAAAAGTATCCGGATTGGGGATCAAGTTTTTATGGATCGGGATTTGATTGCTCAGTTAGGTCTTCCTTCCTCTGATGCGACCATCTTGGTGGAAAAAGATGGACTTACTTTTGTGACGAGAGGGCTTGGTAGTGGTTATGGGCTTAGTTTGGTCGGAGCGAGTGCCCTTGCAAATCTGGATTGCAATTATCGCCAAATTTTAGGATATTATTTTAAAGATGTTATTTTGAATGTTCCAGATGTATGATTATTCAATTTGGGAGAAATAAGTAATGACTCCTTTTTTTATGGCTTCCGCTAGTTGTTGTTGATGGCTTTCTTTTTGTAATAGATAACGATCATTGGCATTGGAAAGGAAACCACACTCGATCAAAACGCCTGGTACTCTCGTGTTAGAATAAAGATAAAGATTCGTTTTCTTTAATACCCGTTCGGTATGAAATTTTTGTTGAAATTCCCTTAAGATTGATTCCGCCAATACTTTATTTTTTTCATTAATGGGATGATATAAGACTTCTTGACCCGTGCCATTTCCCCAATTGATATGAATTGATAAGTAAAGATCACTCTTTTTTTCTTGGATAAACAAGATGCGGCGGTAAAGGTCACCGCGTTTTTTCTGAGCATCCCATTTACTGGATAAATCGCTATCATCTTCTCGAATCATATAAACCGTTGCCCCTGCCTCTTCTAAAACGGTTTTTAATTTCTTTGATATTTCCAGATTCAGATCTTTTTCATAAATTTTACCATACATGGTACCACTATCTCGTCCCCCATGACCGGGATCCACCGTGATAATTTTTCCAGCTAAATTTGTTTTTTCTTCTTTTTTGGCCTCTACCAGTTGTAAAGAGAAAAGAAGAAGCAGAAACAAAATAAAAAATAGTACTTTATATTTTCGGATCATTTTGAACACCTAATAAAGTATATGTTAGAAAAAATCTTTTAAGCAATATTACGGTTGGTAAGTTTCTTGTCAAAATTTATGATTGTTTGTAAAAGAAAAAATCTTGATTCTATTTCAAGATTCTTTTTCTACTTCTTTCTTTGCTATCTTTTTCATAATAAAACCGGTTATTTTCGCAATTACATTTAGGAAGATAAGAAGCGCAAAAGAGAAGGTAATTAATTCTAAGATGCTAAGTAAATCTTTTTCTTTATAAAGAACAATTCCTAAAGAGATATCCCATTCTTTATTTATTAGTTGATAAACCAAAAGACTAAATAAAATATTAAGCCAGATAAAAAATATTTTATTGATTTTGCCAATGAAGATGGTTTTTTCTTTCTTTAGGAAAGATGTAATTCCAAGCCAATAGGTTACAATTAGAATAATGACAAGAGTGGCAATGGAAGGAAAATAAAATTGGGTTAATATTTCTTGCATGGTCAAAGATAGAATTTGTGCTAGTTGTGGGAAAGCGATTAAAAGCATAGCGATCATATAACAAGCCCAACTGATGATAATTAAAATGTTTATGACAAGATTTCTTTTTCTTCTACTAATTAGATAAGTTCCAATAATTAGAACCATAAATCCAATTAAATTAATTAAAAAGTAGGAGGAAAAAAGTTGTGAAAAAACATTTTGGAAAATTTCAAAAATGGTTAGTTCTTCCATGATATCCCCTCTATTCTATTTCTTCAAAAATATATACTGTCTGCATCGTATCACTGTCTTTGGTACAAGTAATTAGAGTCATCGTTTTTTTACTTCGATCTCTGTGGATACTGACATAACCATTTTTCTCTTCAAAGTAGATGTTGGCAAGACGATAGTTATATCTTGTTCCATTGTAAGTAACCGATGCTTGTGCTCCTATTTGGAGACGATAAAGGTTGCGGAAAAAAGCTAAATAGCCGGTTCCAGAATGGCCAGCAATAATTAAGTTTCCTTGTTCTACGTCCGGCATATCCGAAGGACTAATGATCGTAATGTTGCTATCCACATTATTATAAGGAGAATCAGGGCTTACTAGGCCTAGGTTAAGAGAAATAGCAGGGATTCTCAAGGTAGCAATATATTCTCTTCCCGATACTTCGGGTATTTCTTGTTCTTCACTTTGAATGTCATCTACTTCTACTTCGACACTTAAATCTTCTTCTTCCTCTTCTCCTTCTAAAGCGTAGAGTTTTAAATTCATTTGATTGAAGACAGCTAGCTTTTGTTCCATGAAATAGTTATAGGACAATAAGAAAATACCAAATGAAATAATCAAAAGGCTAATGGTAATACTAATCTTTTTCTTTGTCATACCCCAATTTATCCTCCTATATTCTATATTTAGAGTTTAACTTAGTTCTTTTTATTTGTCAATTCTTATAGCTTTAATGTTTTATCTAGGCGTTTTCCTAGTCTCTTTTTTACCATTTTCATAAGCTATGGATAGAGGTGAAAAGTTTATGATTTCATTTTTCCAGAATCTTTCTCCGGTGGAACAAGCGTTTGGTGCGACTCTTTTTACTTGGGGAGTAACGGCGCTTGGAGCAAGTATTGTTTTCTTTTTTAAACGAGTGAATAAAACCTTGATGGATGCTTTATTGGGCTTTGCAGCGGGAGTTATGATTGCAGCTAGCTTTTTTAGTCTAATTAATCCGGCTTTAGAAATGGCAACCAATTTGAAACTGAATGCTTGGCTTGTGGTAGCGCTTGGATTTCTAGCAGGGGGTGGACTGTTATTTGTAGGAGATAAAATTTATGATCATTTTGAAAAGAAGAGAAAAGGACAAAAAGAGAAAAATAGTAGTAAAAAGCGTTGCTTTATGTTAATTTCTTCCATCACTCTTCATAATATTCCTGAGGGGCTTGCTGTGGGAGTGGCTTTTGGAAGTTTAGCTTATGATTTAACGGGTACTACTTTGGCGGCTGCAATGACTCTTGCTTTAGGAATTGGACTACAAAATTTCCCAGAAGGAAGTGCCGTTAGCTTGCCTCTTCGTCGAGAAGGATTTTCTCGCAAAAAAGCATTCTTCTTTGGGCAGATTTCAGGAATTGTTGAGCCTATTTCAGCAGTCATTGGGGCAGTGCTTGTCTTGAAGATTCAATTGTTACTTCCTTTTTTACTGGCTTTTGCGGCTGGAGCGATGATTTATGTCGTAGTAGAAGAATTAATTCCTGAGAGTCAAGCGAATCAAAAGAAAGATTTAATGGCATTTTTTACTCTGTTTGGATTTGTCTTAATGATGATCCTAGATGTGGCATTGGGATAAAAAAGGAGGCTTTGTGGTAAGCCTCTTTTCTTTTTAAAGTAAATATAGTTTTTGATTTTCTTCCAGTTCAATCGCATAAATATCTGTTTTGGGACAGGTAAAAATGAGTTTTGGTTTTTCCTCTTCTGGTGATGCTTGCTCTTCTTGATTACTATTTTCTTCTTCCTTGGGAATGTCTTCTTGCGGTGGCGTTGTCTCTTCGATCGGGGGTTCTGTTTGAGGTATTTCTTCTATTTTTCTAAAAGAATACCCATAGTCATTTAATATTTTTATACTATCGTCAATCCATAGGCATTCCGTTGGATTTTTCCCATTGTTAATGGACCAATACCCTGCGGTGTTTTCATGCCATCCTGTTTCTGTAAACTTTCCTTGGCCACATTCGATGTGAACATGGTTTCCACGGGCATTTCCTTTGGTCCCTTCTTCATAGAATCTTTCTCCTTGGTTAATCTTTTGTCCTACGGATAGATTACTGACATCGTTATCATGAGCAAACATCATGGTCATATAATCAATCGTCCCATCAGGATATTCAACGGGCTCGACACTTTCCAACCAAACCTCATTGGCATCTTGGGTATAAATCTTTTTTATGATACCAGTGAATGGTGCTTTGATAAAGTCGATACCAGAATCAATCCCCGCTTCATCAATCGCATAACTATCTAGATGGGTCCCTTGCATATAACCTTGGGTAATCCGCATATAAGGACTTGGATAAAGAGGTTTTTCCATTATTTTTCTTCACCATCCTTATTAATTAAGTTTTCTTTGGGGACTCTAATATCATCTTTCTGTACTAAGGAAGAATAGGAAGCTAGTTTTCCTTCTAAGGTTTTGTAAATGGTATCTGCTCCTATGAAACTAAAAAAGCCTACCCATAAGCTCTCAGGAAAGGAAATACTGGTGAAACTAAGGCAAAATAATATTCCAAAGGCCACATTTATCACTAAACTATAAATCCAAAGACAGTTAGAGCAAGAAAAACATTTTTTTGTTTTCTGAATAAAAGCACAAGTAACTGCACTGAGTGCAATCGCGACAACTAACATTTGTTGTAATAAATTCAAATCTAACATTTTTTGATCCTCCCTCTAACGTAATGTATGCGAAGGGAGAAAAATGGTTACAAAAAAAGATAAGAAAAAGTTTCTCATCTTTATCTTAATGTTCCAGCATCACTATTAATATCTCCAGCGATGGATGTATCTTGCGCTTCATAGGCTTTTTGTATTTCTTGAATAATCTGCATTTCTGCTTCTTTTAAAGACTGCGTAAATTCATGGGCAGTTTCTTTGACTGCAGCTACTAAGTTTTTAAAAGCAGATTCTACACTACTTCCTTTAAAAGCTTGATTTACCTCTGGATTTTCAATTTGAGCTATATCATCATTAATTTGTGAAATATAATTATCATAAGCTGTTTCAATTTGACTTACCATGTCAGCGGTAATACCAGCTCTTCCCACAACATTTCCGCCGATAAGACTGCTACCTAAAAATGCAATTCCAGAAGTCATACCAGGATTTATTCCTCCTAATGAAATTCCTCCGCTTGGTGTAGCACCTACTGTGGTGCTAAATTCATTTGCTTTTCCACTAATGGTACTTTCCATATTATCTCTCAAATCTGTATTTATTGAATGATTTGTTACATTAATTGCCATTTTTTCTCCTTTCTACTTAATTAAATTACTATCAAAGTTTTTCATGCTCTCTGAAGCATTATGAACTTCCGTTACAAAACCAGTATAAAGATTTGCTAGAGCTTCTTTAAATTTTGCAATGTCTTG
>CALVJC010000039.1 GCA_944331945.1 uncultured Bacilli bacterium | reverse complement strand
TTTTGTACAATTTCAGCATTATAAAGAGCATTGAATTCATCATTTTGTTCTAATCTTCCTAATTCATCCAAGATTTCCTTTCCCTCCTTCCAATCTCCGACTATTCTCTTCGCCTCTTCATAATCTTCTGCCAATAATAGTGCAAACCCTGCTTCAACCTTGTTATCTCCATTATAGCAAATACCTTTGTATTTTTCTAGATAGATCTCATAACTTTCAATGTCTTCAATCAAATTATGATACTTTTCACTTCGAAACTCATAAGCATCTAATCCTTGTTTTTTATCTTCCTTACAATAATCTTTGATAAGATTAATCAGGGTTACTTTTACCTTCTTATCATAATTTTCCCCTTTTTCATAAAGGGAGCCGGCAATTCGATAGAGGTAAGAATAATTCTTTCTCCTAGTCCTTTCCTCATAACTAGTATTGGCTTCGATAATGATGGCATGATCATTTTTCTTTAATAAGATATCTAAACGAAAGTCTTTTCGTTTGTTACCCGAATTTAACTCTTGATCATGAAATGTATAATCCATTAGAGAATATCCTGTTTCTGCTTCGATCAAATCCGAAAAGAACTTTAGATAAGGACTCTCTTTTAGAAAATACTTTAGAGTCGTATCGGTTAATAATGAATAAAACTTAATATAAAACCACTCCTTTCATCATCAACATAACAGAAAAGAAATTGGAAAGCAAATGCCCAATTTTTTAAATTCAGACAAAAAAAGAGATGAATATTGTATTTTCCCTAGAGGAATTTTCAATATTCACCCACAAACGATAGCCCAATTTTAAAAATTGGTACTTTTTTATTTTTTTTCCAAAATTTTTTCTTTCTCTGTTTTTTCCACTTGATTTATTTTACTCTCTACCTTCTCAAGACGGGTAAGAGCTTCTTGATCTAAACTTCCTCCAAAATAAAATGTTTTCTTAAGTAATGGAAGGGCATCACAAGAACATCCAGCTTCATCTAATTTCTTCAATTGTTCTAATCGCAAAGAACACTTAGCTTGATCAACGCCCAATTCTTGATAAAAGGAAACAAGATAATGTGGTAATAGAGAAGTTGGCTTATCTTCTTGCATAATAGTACAAAACGTCTTCGTTAATTCTTCGAAATCCGTATCTTCTTCCAACAAAGAATATCTCAAAGAATCCATCACAATATCTTGATACTTCTCTTTTCCTTTTTCTTGAAGAAGTGAAGAAATGACTTCTTTTCCTCTTTGATATTCTCCTTGTTGTAATAAAAGTAAGCCATTTACAGAAGTGCTTTCTTCCTTCTCCTCTTCTTGTAATTTTTCAGAAGGAAGAACTTCTATTTTCTTTTCAACTTCAACTCTTGATTCCATTTTTACCGGCAAAGGTTTTTTATGAGGTGCCAACAAATTAACCTTTTTCTGTAAAGCAATGGTATCGCGCAACATATCTTCCAGTAATACTGCATCTTCAAATTCGCTCTCTACATATTCTGAAACTTTATCAAAATGATTGGTTTCTATCAAAGAGAAAGGATCTGTTTTTTCCGTAGAAGACTTTTGTAAAGGTTGTTCTTCTTTTAATAGCACATGTTTTTGAGCTACTTTTAACATCAAACTTTGTTCTAACGATAATAAACCACATTTCTCTTCCTTCTGAGAAAGCAAAGTAACAATAGAAGAATAATCACCATTTTGATAATAATAAGTTAACTGTTTCTCTTCTATTCTCTCCTGCTTTTGATTGGCTAAGATCAACTGTTGCATCGCCACAACTTGAGCATCCACACGGTATGGTCCATGAAGAAAAGAAGAATCAAGATAACGATGAGCAACATCAAATTGTCGAGCTAATACCGCTTTTCGAACAATTTCTTTCGCTGTAAGGACATCATTATCTTTTCTTTCAATCGGAACATAACTCTTTTGCAAAATATCTTTCTTTTCCATAGGAGAATCCACTAAATTTGCTAATAACACAAAAAACATTTCATTATAACTCCGAGATACTACAGTTTGGTTACTCTCATCATGATAAAGAGACTCTAAATAAGAAAGAGACTTCTCATAATCTTGATTCTCTAAAAATCTTAAAAAAAGACGAAAAGAGCAACTGGAAACTTCATATCCTAAATCATAACTTTTCTTAAAATAAGCAATCGAATCCTGAAACTTTCTTCCGCGATTTAACACAAGTGCTTTTTGATAAAATGGTGCTCCATCTAAAACACTATAATAACCATGACGAACACGCGATAAAAATCCTGTTTCTATCATTTCTTTTACTTCATAGGAAGTAATTCCATGCGATGCCAATTCACTTTTCTTTATTTCTTCTTTTTCAACCGATAAAGCTAAAACCTCATCTAATTTTTCTTCCGAAATCATTATTTCACCCCCATTTTCTTTTGGTAACAATATCCATCTTTATTAAAATCCTTTGATAAAGAAATTGGATACATCGTGATAATTTCTTCCTGATCAAAAACTGAAGCAACCCCTATATCAGAACTAATTTTCCCATCGATCACTCCAATTGGTGTTTCCATGGGAAGTGCATACTGACTATCTTGAAAAGAATAAACTTGACGACTCATTTTCATTTTATTACGCACAACATCATATAATTTGGCATAATCAGTCAAAGCAAAAAAAGAAGAAAATTCACTCTGATTGTTCTCATTTCCTAGTTCATGCTTTTGGATATGTTGAATAACCATCTCTTTATTTTGTTCGGGATGTAACACAATGTTATGTCGATAATTATCAACTGCAAGCTCTGAGCTTTCCTCCAAGTTTAATCTTTTACAAATAAACTGAGAACAATAATTATACCAAGCTTTAACCTGTCTATCTTGTAAACGAAGAGGATCGATCCGATTTAACTGATAAAAAGCCTTCTCATAATCACCGGTTAAAATATCTAATTGAACCAACCCTTGAAATGCTTTAAAGTAATGCTCCCGATCAAATAAAAGGGATGAAGCGATTTTACGAGCAGTGTCATATTCTCCTCTATTTAAAGAATTACCAAGCAATAATTTTAAACCTTCTACTTGATTATTGTCTTTTTGCATAAAAGAATAAATTATTTTTTCAGCTGTCTTAAAATTATACTCATTTGTCTCAAGCGAAATAGAAGTCTTTAAAAAGCAAGGTTCTTTCGAATCGATTTGTTCTAATATCGTCCTAGCTTCTTGATAAAGATCCAATTTTAAATCTAATTGAACGAGACGATAAACGTTCTTTTTTTGCCTATTTCCTTCCCGATAAAGTTCTAAATAACATTTTCTGGCATTAACCCAATCACCTTGATCAAAATATTCTTTTGCTTGTCCTTCTAATTGTTCCTTTCGTTCTGTTGTCATAATCTTGATATCCCCCTTTTCTTAACGTAAGGCTTATTTTACCACAAAAAAGAGAAAAAGTCAATCTTTTCTATAGTTCACTAGTTCATCTCTTCTATCTAAAATAACCCCACGATATTCTATTCCATCCACAAAATAACGAACAACATCGCCACCTTTTTTTCCATAAACACTTCTTCCAAAAGGACTATTTAAGGTAACAGACATATATTTATCATTCTCTTTACTTTTTGTAGATCCTACTAACTGATACCACTCTTCTTCTCCATCTTCAAACTGAAACAAGAAATAAGTATCAAGATCAATCGTATCACTCTCTTTCTTTTTCATAATTTCTAATTGATTCAAACCTTTTAATTTCTTTTCATATTCTAAAAAGAGTTGATATTCCATCTTTCTTGCTTCTTCATAAGCAAAATTATCATGCCATCCATCTCCATAAGCATCATCACTCATATATTCACTCATAGAAGCACTATTTTTACGAATCTTCTCACGAATCTGATCCAATTCCTTTAAATATTCTTGATACCCTTCTAAACTAACAAAAATCTTATCCATCTTATCACCTACAAATAATATAATTGCAACTCTTGTTGAGCTCTCGTACAAGCAATGTATAAAAGAAATTTATCCGAATCTTGAAAAGGATTTTGCGGATCATTATAAACAATCACACTATCAAATTCTAACCCCTTCGCTAAATAGCTCGGCACTATCACAAATTCTCTTTGAAATTTTTTACTTTCCCCTGTTAAAAGAGAAAGAGAAAAAGAATCTTTTAATCTCTCATAAAGCCGGAAAGCACTCTTCTCTTCTTTGGTAATAATGGCAAGGGATGCATATTTTTGATGAAGCTTAGAAATAGACTCTATCAAATCCTCTTCACTTTCATGATGACCAACCGGAATATTCGTTTCTCTACGAATCGCTGAAGTCAAAGAAAGATTTAAAATCTGATTGGTATATTCGATAATCTCAGGACTAGAACGATACGTTTTCTTAAGTTCTAAATAACGACTTGAAGCAAAGATATCCTGTAAAACTGCAAGAGAAGAATAAGAAGCATAAGGATTCATATTTTGATTGATATCCCCTAGAATCGTAAAATTAGCTTTCGGAAAGATTTTTTGCATCATAACATATTGTAAATAATTATAATCTTGCGCTTCATCAACAACCACTTGCTTAATATTTTCCTCATAAGGAAACCCTTCCAAAATTCCTTTCATATAAGCAAAAAGCAAAGCATCCGCATAAGAAATTTCCTTTTGTTTTAAGAACTCTCTTCCTTTTCTTTCCTCTAAAATATATTCACTATAAGGACTTTGATAAAAATCCAAATAGATTTCTTTATAATTTTTTTGAAAAGAAGCATTCTGATAGAGTAATTTACGAAAAGTTCCTTTCTTTTGCCGATTTTGATAAAAACGCATAGATAACTTCTCTGCTATTTCCTCAATTCGCTCAAAAAATGGCAAACGCTGATATCTTCCATGAAGCAGCTCATTGATTTCTTCTTTTGAAACGAAATGTTCTCTTCCTTCGACAAAATCCTGTAAAATCATTGCCCTATCAATATAATCTTCCAAATAACATTCCATATCTTTTATGATCTTCCGTGACTGTTGATACGAAAGGAACTCAGTTCTTTCTCTTTTTCCTTCATAATAACATGCAATAAAATGAGAAAAAGATTCTACTTTAGAAAATTCTTTTAAGAAGTAAGAAAGATAATCACTAAATGTCGTTTGTAAGGTATTATCTTCTCCTAGTTCTGGTAAGACATTGGAAATATATTCGGAAAAGATTTGATTCGGAGAAAAAATCAAAATCTGATTAGAAGTCAATGTCTCAATCCGATAAAGTAAAAAGGCAATTCGATGAAGGGCCACAGAAGTTTTCCCACTTCCTGCAATTCCTTGCACAATTAAATTTTTATCATCCAAATTTCGAATCACTTCATTCTGCTCTTGTTGAATGGTATTAACAATATTTTTCATTTTATCACTATTATTATGAGCCAAAACATCTTGTAACACATCATCATCAATATTAAGTGAATTATCAAAAACAGCAAGAAGCTTTCGATCGTCAATTTTATATTGTCTTTTTTCTTTCAAAGTACCATGATAAATCCCACCCGGCGCTTCATACTGACAAGGACCAATCTCATAATCATAAAAAAGACTACAAATAGGACTTCGCCAGTCATACAAAATATTGTTATAATTCTCATCTGTTAAATAAGTAAAAGAAAGATAAATATGATATTCTTTTCCTTCTTCTTGATATCGAAAAGATCCAAAATAAGGTTTTTTCGATATCAAACAAATCCGTTTAAAATACATTCGTTTCGCTAAAATCTTTTGAGCTTCCATCGTATTCGAAGCCAAAACTTGATTAAATTCTGCGCGGTCAAAAGAACTCTTACCTTCCCAAACTAACCTTTGAAAGTCTTGAAAAGATTCTTCTTCTCCCAAAACTTCCTCTTGAAGTTCTTCTCTTGTTTGATCTACTTTTTCTAACACTTCTTTTAATTTCTTTTGTTCTCTTCTCCATTCTTCTTTTGTAATCATTAAATACCTCCTTCCAAAAACGCAAAAAAGCCACATAGTTCCTATGTAGTTCATTTAGTCTTTCCTGCAAGTTGTTAAGCAAACGTCACAAAGAGTATAGCACGAGAAAGAAAAAAGCACAAGAAGAATTTTTTTGGCATAAGATACGATAGGTGATTATCATGAATCTTACCTATCAAAATATCATCTTGCATTATGAAAAATTTGGAGACAAAGAGGACACAATCGTTATTCTACCTGGCTGGGGAGAAACAAAAAAGTCATGGGAATGTTTAATTGAAATTTTACAACTAGATTATACCGTGTATTTTTTAGATTATCCGGGGTTTGGCAAAAGCCCCATTCCCAAAAAGACACTTACCATGTTTGATTATGCCGAATTAGTACAATATTTTTTAGCAGTGAACAAAATCAAAAGTCCAAACGTGATTGCTCATTCTTTTGGGGGGCGTATTGCCATTTTATTATCGAGCAAATATGGACTTTATATGCAAAAATTAATTTTAATCGATAGTGCCGGCATCAAACCAAGAAAAACATTAAAAGCCAGATTTCGTCAATTCTCTTACAAACTTTTACAAAATCTTGCCGACTTTCTACCTCAAAAAACAAGAAAAAGAGCCAAAAACTATCTATTCCAAAAATTCTCTTCAACCGATTATTTGAATCTACCCGAAGAAATGCGTCAAACATTCAAAAACATTGTGAATCTTGATCTAACTCCTTATCTTGCCTATGTTCAAAATAAAACACTCCTTCTTTGGGGAGAATGTGATCAAGATACTCCTCTAAAAGATGGTATCAAAATGAACAAAAAAATAAGAGAAAGCGAATTAATCGTTTTCCCTCGTTGTAGTCATTTCTGTTATTTAGAAAATCCTTATGTTATTGTCAAAATTATCTTAAGCTTTTTAGCGGAATAATTAGAAGCGTCCTCCGCCTCCACCGCCACCGAAGCTTCCTCCTCCCATCGAGGCTCCTCCCCCAAAACCGCCTAAAGAAGAAGACTGACTAGAAGCAATGGAACTTCTTGAAGAAGCAACAGCGGTATGCACTGATTGATGAATGGAAGAAGATACCGCCGAATATAGCAGATAATGGGTTAAGAAAGGATTATATCCCATGACAGTCGGATTAATATTCGTATCTGGATAAAGATCATCAATTTTAATCTTCATTTGTTTCGATAAAGTTTCTGCACAACCTAACACGGTTGCATATACCAAATATTTATCCCAAAGAACAACTTCAGGTAATTCTTTTTCATCCATTCGCCCAAAATCTTCCAAAAATCTTTTATGAGCCATCCATTTACCATGATGCTCTGCACCTTTTTTCGTATAAAATTTCTTTGTTAATACAATAATGACTAAGATAATTCCCAAAAGACCTGCAAAAGGTGCTAAAAAGAAGGAAATATCAAAGGAAATAGCTAAAAAGGAAATTAAAAATCCTAACAAACTCACCAAAACACTAATCGTCACAACAGCTGGTGCTGTTTTAAAAAACTTTTCTTTTTTTCCTAAAGACTTCGCTGATCTTAAAAAAGAATTATAGGTATCCATAAAAGTTCTAGCTTGAGAAGGAGCCGTTCCATATTTTTGAAAAGCCGTTAAATTTACTTCTTTTCCATTCCCGACATCTTTAAATAATAACTTAATAACTTTCTGCTCTGGTTCACTATAACTAGAAGTATTTTCTGCTAACAAAATAAGCTTATACTCTTTCTTTTTCTTCTTTTCTTCTACAACCTCTTCAACCTTAATCGCTTTTTTATAAATTAAGTTTAAAATACAAGCCGACAAACTATCTTCCGTAACATTTTGTTTTAGCAAATACTCTAATACTTCTGGACCATAATCCGCTGGAAAATCCCGATAATATTCCATCGCAAAATTCGTTTTTAAACTTTTCTTCGATAGATAACAAGCATAAATCGTTAAAAGAATCGCTGCTACATACCAAGCAATGGAAATAATGGTAACAATTAGATTTTCTCTCGCAATTCGCTCTCGTTCCAAGTTCGCTTGATCAGCAAGTTCTTGTTCAATTTCCAAAATATCTTCCCGAGCATCCATACCACTAAATTTTGTTGATTCTGGAATTACTTCTTTTGGAAACATAAGACGAACACTCACCGCATTGTAAGCTCCTAAAAAATCATAAGTCACAAGAGAACCATTCTCTCCCATTGGTTCAATCTCACCATTTAAAGGGCCATGCAACCACATCCGTAAATCACTCACAGAAGTCGGCAAAGTGACTCGTACTTGAAAATCACCAATATTCTCTCGATAACCATCTCCTAAAACATTCCAAGCAAGCTCCGCTATATCATTATGAACTACCGCTACATTTTTAACCGTATATTCGATATAAAATGCTTCATGCAAAGAAGAAGGATTATAAATCTGAAGATTCACCCCATCCCAAGCGGGACGAAGAGTATAAACTCCACTATCCCCATTGACAGCATAAGAAGTTTCTTCAAAATAAGAAGAAATATGATCCATCGCTTCAAAAGAAAAATCATCTTCATCCACGCTAGAAACGAAAACATCACTAATTGCTTCTCCATTATAAAGACTACTTCCTTCTAAATCTTCTTTCACTCCCGTAAAAGTCTTTGTTTTACCAAGATATTCTAATTCCCGACTCAATCCATTATAATTTCCATCTAATTGAATTAATTCTTGTACTTTAATATCTCCATTCTCTTGCAAAGAGATATTCATATAAAACTTTTCCGTAGGCTCTTTCGCTGAAACAACAAAAGGAAAAGCAAAAAGCCCCAAAAAAAGAATTACAAAGGAAAAAAACTTACGTTTCATTTTCTTCTCTCCTAACATTTTTCTAAAAAAGACTTGCTTCTAACAAGTCTTACTCAAAAGATACTTTTGGTACTTCTTTATCTTGTTCTTCTACTTTAAAGTATTCTTCTTCCTTAAAATGACAAAGTTTCGCTACAATATTGCTAGGTATTGTCTGTACTTTATTATTATAAGTAAGTACCGTATCATTATAGAATTGACGCATCATACTAATCTTGTCTTCCGTATCTCTTAAATCATTTTGAAGACTCATAAAGTTCTGATTCGCTTTTAAATCTGGATATGCTTCCGCTAATGCAAAAAGCCGACTCAATACTTGTGATAGTTCGCCATTCGCTTTCATTTCTTCTTCTTTCGTAGCAGCATTATTAACCGCATTACGAGCAGCAATCACATCTTTTAAAGTTCCCTCTTCATGTTTTGCATATCCTTTTACCGTTTCTACTAAATTAGGAATTAAATCTGCTCTTCTTTTTAGTTGTACATCAATTTGAGCCCATTGATCTTTTACTCTATTTCTTAAATCAATTAATGAGTTATAAGAGGCAATGAACCAAATAACTAAAATGACAACGATGACAAGAACAACAATTAACCAAATTGGCATATTTTATCCTCCTCCTTACATTTTAAGTATAACGGATCTTTTAAAAAAGAAAAAGAGTTTTTTTCTTTCTTTACTGTATAATATTCCTTTTTCTGGTAAAAATAGTACCAGGAGATGAAAAAGATGAATATTCGAGATCATATTATTAATAATTTTAAAGGTGACGATTATGCAGAATTAGAAAGAGCCATTGATGAGTCAATTAAAGAACAAGATGAAGTTACCCTTCCTGGCATGGGGGTTTTCTTTGAATTGATCTGGCAAGGCGCTGATCGAAGTCTCAAAGATAACATGTTAGAAGTGATTAAAAAGAAAATTGCTGAAAGTACAAAAGGTACCGCTTAAGAGGTACCTTTTTCTATGGCTACTAATACTTCATGAATGGTTTGATCAAAAGATTCGTAATTTGTTTCAAACCACATAACAGGAAATTGATTTCGAAAGAAAGTAAATTGTCGTTTAGCATAATGCCTTGAATTTTTCTTAATTTCTTCTTTCACTTCATCAAGAGTACATTCTCCTTGGAAATAAGGAAGAAACTCTTTATAACCAATTCCTGTTTGTAAGGCTTTGGATACCGGAAAATAGTCTTTTACTTTCTCTACTTCTTCCAAAAGTCCATCCTGAAACATTTCATCCACTCGTTGATTAATTCTCTCATATAAAATTTCTCTTGAAGCTTCTAAACCTACAAAAGTAACGGGATAAAGTAACTGATCTCCCTTTTTCTCTAAAGACTCTTTATTTTTAATTTTACTATAAAGTCGTTCTAGTCGTCTTCGATTATTGACATGAGGAGGATCACTCACTCCTTCTTTTTTTATTTGTTCTAAAAGTTCTTCATTAGACAAATCAGAAAAATCAAATACCGTTTTTTCTTTCTCAAATTGATAATCATAAAAGACAGCTTTTAAATAAAGGCCTGTTCCCCCGACAAAAATCACATTTCTTCCTTGAGATAAAAAACGATCCAATAGTTCTCTAGCCTCTTTTTGATAATCATAAACAGTATAAGTCTTTGTCAAAGGAACAAAGGACAAAAGATAATGAGGCACTCCCTCCATTTCTTTCGCTGTTACTTTTGCTGTCCCAATATCAAGTTGTTCATAAACCTGCATCGAATCAAAGTTGATAATAACCGCCTCATAATGTTTCGCTAAGGCAATACTAAGCGCTGTCTTTCCTACTCCTGTTGGCCCTACTAAAGCTAAAATCATCTACCTCCACCTCGAATCATATAAACCCGATAATCCCCATCGGCTTTCATCTCTTCCGCTACATCTTTTCTCCTCTTTAATAATTGATAATAGAGCATCTGATACTGCTTCTTTAAATGTTTAAAATAAGAGCTTCTTTTATTCGCACACACTCCTACTGTAAAACTACCCTGTCTTAGAAACTGAGCAAGCATTTCCCCTGTCTCTTCATAACAACCATTACTAAGAAAATGTCCCGATAAGTTTTTCTCTTCTGCCAAAGGGATTTCTTGTAACGTAAAACTTTCACAATCTCTTCCGATCACTGAAATCACTCGCTGATCCAAAAAAGAAGAGACAGAATAATCTCGACTGTTCGAAAGTTCAATAATTTCTTTTCCTTCTGGAAAAAAAGGACGAGCAACTTTCGCAAATAATTTATTGGATTTTTCGACCTGCTGTAAAAAATTTTGATAAAGATGAATTCTTCCGGCCTGAAAAAGGACTTCCACATTACAACCGGTCTCTTTGAAAAAACGTATTTCTAAAGGACTTTTCATAAACCTTACCTAGATAAACAATTGTCTATCGATTCCTTTCTTTTATTTAAAAATTATACTTTATAATACATTTGATTCTTACTTGTTGCTTTATCTGGAATGGTCCTTTTAATCAAGCCACTTTTTATGGCTGGATCTAAATAAGTATTTCTTAAGGTCTCTTTCGATTTTATCCCCAATTTTCCCATAATTTCATTCGCACTCATAGGAATATTATAATCCATGATTTCTAATAATCTTTTCACATATTTATTATAAGAATACATTTCTTGATTAGTACTTTTTACGAATTGTGCTAATACTTCATCAATCATCTTTAACATAAACTCAATAAATTCATTTGAATTTCCAGCTTTATTACATCTGTCAATCGCTCGATAATAATCTTCTTGATACTTTCTAAGCTGTGATTCGATTGGAACATAGGAAAAAATTCCTTTCCAATTAGATAAAATTACATTTTGCCAAAGACGAGCAGTTCTACCATTTCCATCACAAAAAGGATGAATAAATACTAGTTCATAATGAAAAAGAGAAGATAAAATTAATGGGTGTAACTGTTCTTTATTGTTTTCCATCCAAACAAATAGCTGACTCATTAGGGGCTCTACCATTTCTGGCTTTGGTGCCATAAAAATACATTTATCTCCATCAAACACTCCTTCGTTTCCCTTGCGAAAAACCCCTGATTCATCTACAGTCAAATAAGTGAGCACCCCATGAATCTTTTTTAAATCTTCCATGGAATAAGGATCAAGATCTTCCATCGTGTTGTACGCTTTATAAGCATTTTTCACTTCCTGTATCTCCTTTTGCTCCCCAATCACAAATTTACCATCTATAACATCTTTTACCTGATTTAATGATAAAGAATTTGCTTCAATAGCAAGAGAAGAGTGAATCGAACAAATTCGGTTATTTTTCCTTAGAATGGGCATTTTATTTAAATTATCATAATGATCCAAGTTTCCAACCTTCTCCATAATACTAGAAACCAAATCTAACATTTGATTCGTAATAGAAAAAGGAGGATGATACTGCTTCATAAAAGACACCTCTTTTCGTTATCATTATTATATCAAATTCCAAAAAACGATTCAACATCTTGCTTATTATCTTACTTACTTTCTTACTTATTAATTCATTGCTCGCTTAAACAACCGTTCCAAATCATAATTACTATAAGTAATAATCGTTGGCCTTCCATGGGGACAAGTAAAAGGATTTTCACACTTTCTTAACGTATCTAATAAAAATTTCATTTCTTCACTACTAATATAATCATTGGCTTTAATACTCATCCGACAAGCCATGGTAGCCGCCGTCTTATAGACAAAACGTTCTTGATCAAACTCTCCTTTTTCCAAAACAATCCCTAGTATTTTCTCTAAACATTCTTTTTCTCTTCCCTCATAAAACCAAATGGGATGTCTTCGAACTACAAAAGTATGATCCCCAAATTCTTCTAAAAAAATGCCAATTTTCTCTAGAACATCATAATGCTCTTTAATTTTCAAAAATTCATCTTTCGGATATTCTAGTTTTAAAGGAACAAGCAATGGAACCGTCTCAATTCTTTCTTTCGTTAACTCTTTCAAACATTTTTCATAGTTAATCCGTTCCGCTGCCGCATGTTGATCAATGATATACATACCATCACTATTTTCTGCAATAATATAGGTTTTATGAACAATCCCCACCGGAAACATTTCTTTGATTCGGTATTCTTCTTCCGCTTCTTCTACCGGTACTTCTTCTTTTTCTTGTTCAAAATCAAAAGTAACTTCTTCTACTTTTCGTTCTCTTTTTGGAGCTTCTTCTTCAAAAATACTTTTTGGCTGTTCCAAAGGCATGGAATCTTCCACTTCATATATGGTTTCCAAATCCCGAACATTAGCATGAGGAATCAACAATAATTTCTTCAATTGCTCCTCTATCATTTTCGTAACAAGTTCTTTTAACTCATCCATCTTAGAAAATTTAATATCCATTTTTTGAGGATGAATGTTAATATCAATTAGAATGGGATCCACATCAATATTTAAAACCACAATCGGATATTTCTCTTTTGGAATATAAGTATGATAACTATCCAAAATCGTCCGGTTCAACTCTTGATTACGAATCACTCTCCCATTGACAAGAGTAGTCATCACATTTCGACTTGTCTTGGCTATTTCAGGATAACTGATATAACCAGAAATCACATAATCATCATTTTCCCCATTTACTTCTATCATCTTTTTCGCTACATCAATTCCATAAACAGCATAAATAACTTTTAATAAATTGCCATCCCCTGCCGTATTCAAAAGTTCTTTTCCATTATTGGTTAAAACAAATTTTACATAAGGATAAGACAAAGCCATCTTATTCATATATTCAATAATTAAAGCAAGCTCTGTATAAAGATTTTTTAAATATTTTAATCGTACCGGTGTATTATAAAACAAATCTTGTACTTTAATCGTTGTCCCTTGCTGCAAATCACAAGAAGTAACAGATTCAATATGCCCTCCATTGATATGAACCTCTGTTCCTACCCCATCTCGACTGGTCTTTAAGGTAACAATAGAAACAGAAGCAATCGAAGGAAGAGCCTCTCCGCGGAACCCCAAAGAAGCAATGTGAAAAAGATCATTTAAGTTTTTTAATTTACTAGTCGCATGCCGAGAAAAAGCAAGCGTAGCATCTTCCCGACTCATTCCAATCCCATCATCTTCGACAACAACTTCTTTGACTCCCGAATCTACAAGACTTACCTTTATGGTATGACTATCTGCATCAATGCTATTTTCGACTAATTCTTTCACCACATTAAAACAACGTTCCACTACTTCTCCAGCAGCAATCTTATTCGCCAATACTTCATCCATCACTTGAATAGAACTCATATTCATCACTTCCTTATATCAAATCTATTTCATTATACCATAACTTTTATACAAAAGAAAAAGCAGATAAATCTACTCTTTAAATTATTACTCCCCTAACATTATCTTTTATGTTTCATATGTACATCTTCTTCTGTATATCCATCACCAATTGTTATAAAACCACCCCTACTATAACAATTGATAGCCTTTTGATTTGATTTATAGATATTTAATTCAAATCCATTCAATTTAAGTTTTTCATAACCATATTTTAAAACAGTATTTATTGCTTCCTGTCCATACCCATTTCCTTGTTTATCAGGCATAAGGGAAATGGCAAGTTCCCCCATTCCATTTTCTTTACTTATGATCTCAATGGTACCCAAAAAATCATTTGTTCCCTTTTCAATCATAGAAAAAATAGGTTTCTTTTGTTCCAAAGTTATTTTAATCCATTTCAATATTTGTTCTTTTTCAAATTTTTTCTCTTTGCCATATAATAATTTTTGAATTTCAGGATTGTTATACATTCTCAAATAATCGTCTGCTAAACATTCAGACATTTGAATATAATAGATTCTTTCTGATTCTAATAATGATCTAGCAAACTTATCTGCGAATTCTTTAAAATAAACTTTTACAATATCGATTGGACGTAATTCATGATAACATCGATATTGAGTCGTTCCTGAATGGGCATCTTTTATGATATCTTCGTTTTTTTTAAAAACATAAATATATCCATACAAATTATCTGGTAAATTATCAACTTGAAAAATCATAGCTGGCAACTTACCATTATGATTCATCGAAAAATCATAATGTTCATTCATTTCCTTTAATTTATTTCTAAAAGCATAAGCGGTAGCATTAATAAATGAACTTGTAAGAAAAACAGCTTGATCTTCATTTTCTTTATTTTGTGTATCAACAGATTTTCTTGGTTCTAAAATATCAATTTCATAGGGACTTCCATGAAATAAATATTTAGGAGTCCACATATCTTGTTCTAAATATTCATCTAATTTATTCACTGCTATCTCTTCCTTTTCTACTTATTCACTAACATCCATCGCTTTTATAATTTCCACAAATCAAACAAGCTTTGTAACTCAAATCAAAATTATAGCCAACATCATTTCCTCTTGACACTAAAATATAACTATCATCCTGACAATTTTCCGCTTCATTTCTAGGATCTTCCATATAATCCAAATACCCCTCTTCCACTAACATAGCAGCCGATAAACGCACCACTTCCCCTTCATTAGGAATTTCTCCCGTATGATCAAGCAAATAACTAGTAGCCGCTTCTTCCATACTGGTTTCAAACGTATCATAAGTCGTATCGTAAGAAGAATTCATAACTCCAGATACTGATACAACTGCCATAGTGACTAAAATACCTAAAATAATAATAACAGCCAATAACTCTATCATCGTAAATCCTCTTTTATTCTTCATCTTCTTTTCCCTCCTCATGCAAAGCTTCAAAAAGTCTTAAAGCCACATCTTGATTCAATATTTCTTGTAATTCTTCTAGACTCGCTTCCTTCATTTTCTTTAATGAGCCAAATTTTCGTAACAAATCTTTTTTTCTTACCTCTCCAATACCAGGCACTAAGTCAAGATAAGAGGAAAGGGATCCTTTGCTCTTCAAGTTACGATGATACGTAATCGCAAAACGATGAACTTCTTCTTGAATTTTTGATAAATAAAGAAACAAATGACTATCTTTCGGAATCTCTAAAATATGAAAATCTTGATCAATTACAATACTCGTTCGATGCTTTTTATCTTTCTTTAATCCAATGATAGGAATGGTTAACCCCAAACTAGATAGAATCTCTTTGGCCACCGCCACTTGAGTTTCTCCGCCATCCATTACTAACAAATCCGGTAAAACACTATTCTCCATCAAAGCTCGATAATACCTTCGATAAAGAACCTCCTTCATCGCCGATAAATCATCTTTCGCCTCACTCGTAATCTTAAACTTTCGATATTCTTTTTTTAATGGTTCAAAATTTTGGAAAACCACCATCGCTCCCACATAAAAAGTTCCAAACAAATGAGAATTATCAAAAGACTCCATCCGCGAAACACTATGCACTCCTAAAAGAGAAGCTAACTCCTCTAAGGCCTTTTCTTTCGCACTCTGATCACTTTCTAATTTTTCAAGTTCTGCTTTTAATTCTAACGTCGCATTTTCCACACCCAAATCAAATAACTTTCTTAATGCTCCCCGCTTTGGCGTCGTTACTTTAACTTCCAAATACTTCTCTAACAACTCATGATCCACAATTTCTGGCACCAAAATTTCTTTTGGTTTCATATTTCTCTCATAAAAATGAATCATATATTGTATCAAATCATCTTCTTCATTATCCATTGTTAACAAAGTTTCATGATGTTTCCCAAATAAAAGCCCATTGCGCAAGAAAAAAACCGTAATCGATAAATAATTATCTTGTTTGGTATAAGCAAATAAATCAAAATTGTAATTTTTATGAAGATCAATTTTCTGCTTCGTTAGAGTAATCTCAATATCATCAAGCATTGTCTTTAACTCCAAAGCTCGCTCATAATTCATATTTTGACTTGCTTTTTCCATTTCACTCTTGATTTTTTCTTCAATCTCTTTACTATTTCCCTTTAAAAAATGAATAATTTCATCTGTCATCTCTTTTATCGTTTCTTTTGGAATTTCTTTTACACAATAACCTAAACATTCATGAATGTGATAATAAAGGCATTCTTTTTTCGGTAAATGTTCACATTTTCTTAAAGGATAAAGACGATTTAACATCGATACAGTCTTTCTCGCAGCACTTACATTAGGATATGGTCCAAATAACTTATTTGTTTTTCTTTTTCGAGCAACATTACGTACTACTCGAAGCCGAGGATACTTCTCCTCCGTTAATTCAATATAAGGATAACTTTTATCATCTTTTAATAAGATATTATACTTAGGATCATATTTCTTAATAAGGGTAATCTCTAAAATTAAGGACTCTAGCTCACTACTTGTAACAATATATTCAAAATCATCAATATCTTCAACTAACATCGCTGTTTTACCCGTAACTGTTCCGGTAAAATAGCTTCTTAATCTACGTCTTAAATTTTTGGCCTTTCCAACATAAATGATATGACCATTCACATCTTTCATCTGATAACTGCCTGGAAGTTCCGGGACTAATTGTAATTTTTTGCGAAAATCTTTCATCCTCTTTCCCCTCCCTTTCTCTTATTATAACAAAAAAATGATCCTTTGCGATCATTTCTTCAATGGTTAACTAATTTTTCGCAATACTTTTGGTCGTTCTTTGGATTTATACCATTTCGCAAACTCTTCTATCGCATCCGTATGACCATCTTGTTTGCTATTTCTCTCCTCTTCACTCATTTCCGCTAACGTTTTATCGCAATGATCCGGTACAAAAACACTCCACAAACTAGACCATGCTTCAAGAGAGCTTTCACCTCTTTTCTCATAAGTAAGTTGCCCATAGCGAACCCCTTCAAAGGATTTCAAATTATAACCATCAAAATAAGTAAGGCATTCTCGAAAACAGCAAGTACGGTTTTGAACCCCTTGCATTTTCAAAAGCAAGCCATCTACCCCCATAGGATCTAATAAATCTCGGCGAATAAAAGCCCCTGGAAAATTTTTACATCCAGGATAATCTTCAATATAAAAACCGGTATCCATAGCAATACAAGGAGTTTCCGTTTTTTCGTAAACCTTAAGCGCCTTCTCCGCTGCTATCACAAAAATATCATCTATTTCCAATTCTTTAAATGGAATATATCTACAAGAAATTTGAATATCTAAACTAGCTAACAATTGTTTTGCTCTCTCTAACTTTCGTTCATTTGCTGAAGCAAAAATCAATTCTTTTTCTTTCATGTTCTCCTTCTTTCTTATTTCTTATCTATTATGCCCCAGTTTATTTAAATTAGCAAGCATTAAAGAATATTTTACACAATTTTAGACTATTCATAAACTTTCCCAATTAAAGTGGCATAACCAAATGGAGCCTGATAACTCGAAGGAGAATAAACTTCAAATCCTAAATAATAATTTCCCGAAAAAGTTGGAATATCCACATTAATTGTCACCCAAGTATTATTACCAGGTGGTGCAATAAGAATTTTATCAGGAACATCCCTTAAAAAAGGAGTATTGGTAGTAGAAACACCAGCTGTGAAACTAACTTTACCCGTCGCATCGGCATGATAGGCTTGTGCTCGATATGTTTGATAATGAGTTAAATCATAAGTCTTGTTACTATAAGCCACAACCCTTGATTGCCCACTTCCTCCAAAATGGATATAATGCCTTGAAGACTGCCAAGAAGCATAAGCACTCGCTCCTTCTTGTTTTCTCTGACTCCACGCTCCATCATCCGAAGAATCAATTGCAAAAACCACCTTATCAGCATATTTCCATTTTGGTGATACCACTACATTTTCACTTGGCATTGTAAAACTCCTCGTATTACTATCAAGAGTCATTAAAGTACCCCCACTACTATTTCTTATCGTCGCCCCATAATAACTAAAACCACTGGAAGGACTCGTCGTAAAAGTTACCGTAGTACCTACTGTCGCATTACTTGCCACTGTAACATTACCACCAGTCACACTTCGCGTAGTAACCGAAAAATTAGCAATTTCATTCACGGCCGTTCGACCACTCTCTAATATTAAAGAATTATTAAGATACCCTCCCTGTATACCTAAGGTTATCGTTTGACTACTACTAGAATTATTTTTGATTACAATCTTAATTGTTTTTGTACTAGAGTTGATCCCTATAGTACCAAAAGGATCCGCATTATCATTTACATAATAAACTTTTACATTGCTATTATTCAAATAATACAATTGATACCGAGTCTCAAACTCATTTTGACTAGTTACCGTTAAAGTAATCGTTTGACTTCCTCCCCCAGCCACAGTAACTTGATTATTACTAACTCCACTGCCTGAAATTGTATAATTAATTTCTCCAATCACCATACTTAAAGCTTCTTCTTTTTCTTTACTAACAGTAAAAATGGCATAAGAAAAATATCCAGTAAAACATAATACTGAAATTAAAATTGCGACAAGAACATATATTTTAGACACTTTCATCTGTAATATTTTCTTCATTCTATCACACCTATTTTTTTACCCTACTAAAAATTCTATCATGACTCCTTTCTAGTTTCAAGAAAAAGAACCAACCAAAAAAAGAACTTTATTTTAAATAAGTTCTTCATAATCGGTTAATTTAACACTAACTAATTTCGAAACCCCAGATTCTTGCATCGTAATACCATACAAAGTATCCGCATATTCCATCGTTTTCTTCTTATGGGTAATAATTAAAAATTGTGTTTTTTTCTTATAATGCTCTAAATATTTTCCAAATTGGTCCACATTCGCTTCATCTAATGCTGCCTCTACTTCATCAAAAATACAGAAAGGAACTTTTCGAATATTCAAAATAGAAAACAACAAGCTAATAGCGGTAAGAGTTTTTTCGCCTCCAGAAAGCAAATGAATGGTTGACAATTTTTTACCTGGTGGACTAGCCATAATATCAATTCCCGTTTCTAATAAATTATCTGGATCGGTTAAAGTAAGGTCCGCTTGTCCTCCATGAAATAACTCTTGAAAAACAGTTTGAAATTCATGACGGATCGCTTGAAAGGTTTTAAAAAATTCTTCTTTCATCACTTCATCCATTTCATCCATAATACCAAGAAGAGTATTTTCCGCTTTCATTAAATCTTCTCGTTGATGCAATAAAAATTCATATCTTGTATGTACTCTTTCATATTCTTCAATAGACGCTAAATTAACCATACCCAAATCTTTTAATTTCAAACGATAAGTATTGACTTTATTTCTTGCCTCTTCTGGATCTATTTCTAAAGGATAATCTTTCCTTGCTTTTTCATAAGTAAGACTATACTCTTCAGAAAGCGTTTTCAACATCAAATCTAATTTTACATCAATCCGACTAATATCAAGCTCTAATTGCTTCTTCTCTTCTTCTTTTTTCTTTTGTAAACTATTTTGATACTTTTCTTCCGCTTCCATGTCTTCAATTTGTTTTTTGATTTCTTTTATTTTTTCTTGTACAAGGGGAATCTGATTCTCCAGTTTTTCTTTATAAGTACTCTTCTGATAAAATCGATCAATCAAATTCTTTTCTTTTTCTTCTAATCCCTCTTCATTTTGCTCTAAAGTATCTAAATTTCTTAAAATTTGGTCATAAGCAGCCTTCTTCTCTTTTTGTTGTTGAAAGAAAAGATCAAAATCTGCTTCTATTTGTTCCTTTTTACGAGCCATCGTAAATACTTCTTCTTCACAAGCACTAATTTTATCAGAAACTTCTTCTAGTTCAAGGAGATACTTTTTCTGATTAGCATGAAGAACTTGTACTGTTTCTTGCAACATTTGTAATTCTTGTTTGATCAAAATAGGACTTTTCCCTTTCGAAAAAGCACCACCGCTCATCGAACCGCCAACATGTAAAACATCGCCACCTAGCGTAATAATTTTATATTTTTGTTTGATTCGTCTACTAATATGCAAAGCACTATCCATATCTTCTGCTATTAAAGTTAGTCCAAGTTGATTTTCAATTATATTCCGATATTTTTCATCACAAACAACAAAATCAGATAACACCCCACAATATCCATCCATTCCTTCGATTTGTCTTTTGGTATTTTCATCAATTTTTCGTGGAACAATCACATCAAGAGGAAAAAAGGTCGCCCGTCCTAAATTTTGATTTTTTAGAAAATGAATGGCTTCTTTGGCACTTTCTTGATCTTTTACAATGATAAAGTTCTTACTACTAGCTAAAGCAACATCTAAAGCCCGAGCATAAAGATCCTTTGTAGAAACCACATGTCCTATCGTATCATAAATACCTTGTAAATGTTCTTCTTTCAACACTTCTCGCACCGCTTGTGGTAAATAATCCCCTCGCTCTTCTTCTGTTTTTAATAAATCAATTTTGTGCTTACAAGACAAAAGTTCTCGATCATTTTTACTATAATCTTGATCCAATTGTTTTTTTCGCAATTTTATTTGTTCCAATTGTTTATTAGCAGTAGACAATTCTTCTGTCTGATAAGTTTGTAACTCCTTTTTTTCTTCTATTTTTTGTTCTAACAAAGAAAGTTCTTTTTGACAAGCTGCCCGTTCGATATGTAAAGAACGAATTTTTTCTGTGATATCTCCTTGACCTTTCTTTTCACGTTCCACTTTTAAAACGTTAATTTCACCATTTAAATTAGAAGCATCCTCAGTTGTTTTTAATAATTCCCCTTGCAAAAAGGAAAGTTGCTTCTCCGCCTGTAATAATTCGGTTCGATATTTTGCCTCTTCACTACTAGAAATAGTATTTGCCTCTAAAAATTGTTCAATTTCTTCTTCTAACATGGTGCAGCGTTTCTTTTTTAATTCTTCTTCATGACTCAAGTAATGAATATCATAAGCATAAAGAGCAACTTCTAATTGTTCTAAAGATTCCTTCGCTTCCAAATATTCTTTGGCTTTCTTGCTTTGCTCCTCTAAAGGTTTTACTTGAGCATCCAATTCATGGATAATATCATCCACCCGATCAAGAGAAATATGCGTGCGATCCAGCTTCTTCAAGGCCTCACCTTTTCGCTTTTTATACTTTAAAATACCTGCCGCTTCTTCAAAGACAGCTCGTCGTTCCTCTTTACTTTCACTCAAAATACGTTCGATTTCGCCTTGAGAAATAATACTAAAAGACTCTTTTCCAATTCCACTGTCCAAAAAAAGATCGGCAATATCCTTTAAACGACATTTTTTATTGTTAATAAAATATTCGTTTTCACCCGTACGAAAAACACGTCGTTTAATAGAAATTTCTGCAAAATCAACGGGTAGATAATGATCGGAATTATCAAAAACAAGTTCCACACTAGCAGCATTCTTCGCTTTTCGAGAAGCACTACCCGCAAAAATAACGTCACTCATAGAGCCATCACCACGAAGATTCCGAACGGACTGTTCCCCTAATACCCAACGGACAGCATCCACAACATTACTTTTTCCACTACCATTAGGACCAACAATACAAGTTGTCTCATCATTCAAAGATATTGTCATTTTATCTGCAAAGGATTTAAACCCATTTGTGATAATTTCTTTTAAATACATGTAAAACACCACTCTTTACTATATACATTTTAGCAAAAAAGCAAGAGGGAAACAAGAAAGAATCCTGTTTTAAGGCAATTTCACTTGAAAAGTATGGGCAGCACTACCATCTCCACTGGTGATTTTTATATCGGCTCTTAAATTAATGACAGGACGGATGCCATAACTCGGTCTTACAGAATTCCAATTATCCAAATCTCCTTCTGAAGTTATATCCCAAACAATCGCCAAGAAATAATTCGCAGAAAAATGCGACGGAGATATGGTCCAATAGTTTTCCCCTGTATAAAGATAATATCTTTGATTTGGCACTTTATACACTCCTCCGGCCATCGATGCTTCATCAATAGTAAGTAATCCAATAGGATAATCCAATGCTCCATTGCCATTACTATTCTCTACCGTAAAACGATCCGATGCTTGATTGCACTTTAATGTTGGATTCTTTTGTTTATACAATCGATTATAAGTAGAAAAATAGGTTGTAGGAGAAACAAGGTAACCAGATCCACTATATAAACTCCGATCGTTACAGAATACTTCATCACTTAAATAACTCGACCATTTATTTCCCTCTTCATCTGTTTTGGAAAGTAAATTTTGTTCATACCAAGCATCAACTTTCTCTTTAATTGGAGAATCGGTTGCATTTTGTAAAATAGAACTATAATCTATTGAACTGTAAGAAATTGGCTTTACGGTAGCGGTATAAGCGCTCTGATATGCGGTTACTTGAAAAACTACATTACATGTTCCAGTACTACTTGTACTAAAACAGGTATAAGGATAATTACTAATCGCTTCTTCCCCTACTTCACTCCATTTTCCTTGAATCGTTTCTCCAGTTAAGTAGAATTTCTTGCTACTTTCGTCAAATTCATATCCTTCACCAAAATAATAAGAAACATTTTCTTGAAATTGATTATAGGAAGTCATAGAATTCTCTGTTTCATGTAAACTAAAATTCTCACTATACTTATATCCGGCATAGGTTGGATCTTGATGTTTACTATTATAAGCACTCGTTCCAATGGACGTTGCACTTCCTGTCGCACTAGGACTTGTTCCAGAATAAATCATTCTTATACTTCCATCTCCATTAATACGGATAATTCTCCAGATATATCCGGCATATGATACATAATTGTTTTTCACTGTTCCTCGATAATAATAACTTGTTCCTAAATCATCTTCCGCAGCATATAATCCTGAACTGGAAACTGAGGTTTCATATTCTTCCATCGTATGTCTTATCGCTTTCGTAACACGATAAGTAATTGTTCCACTCTCATCCTCAGTGGTTGTAAATTCTTTTACTTGATACATTGTAGAACATGTAGTATAATTTTCAGTTGTAGAACCACAAGTATAGTAATCAAGATATTCTTCCGTTAAGGCATTATTATGATAATCCGTTAAAGTGAAAAGCCCAGTTGATTCATCAAAGGTATATCCTTTTCCTAAAGTAAAATGAGCACTAGTGGTAATAACTCCATTTTCATTATTCATATTTGTTGTTACTTCTTGATAACTGACTTCAGGAGCTATCTTTGAGAAGTCTGGAGTTCCTTTTGAGGCTATCATCTCTTTCGCTTCTTCCACACTGCTACTTTCTTTCTCCATCACTAACATACAATCTGCAAGGTTTGTAAACCCATTCTCATAACAATATCTGTTTTCATAAGGACTACTTTGAGCATTCACTACTACTTTACTCTTGTAAATCATTCCTTGAACACTATTATCCGCATCTTCATCTAACCACATCCATAATTGATAGGTTACCGTTTCATTGACTTCTAAGGCTTGTTCATTTAATAAGATATCTTTAAAATTGTCTCGAGACATGATATCAGAATCATAGCCATTATCTCCGATCATTCTCATTTTTACATATCTTGTGTTTAAGGTGTTTCCAAGATCCTCTTCAAAACCAATTTGGTAATAAGCGGTAATATTTCCCGTATTGGTAATCGTAAACGTATACGGCTCTAATTCTTGTCCTTTCCTATCCGACATTGGAGTAGCATTATCTAAGGTGATAAAATTAGAATCTTCAAAATCTACTTTTAATGTTCCTGTGACAATACTTACCTTTTCTTCTCCAAACATGGTCT
>CALVJC010000038.1 GCA_944331945.1 uncultured Bacilli bacterium | reverse complement strand
CTTCGGTAAAGTAGTCACTTAGTCTTTGATTGACTGTTTCTAAAGATAACTCTATTTCCCTATTCTCTTTTCCGCATCCTGTAAGTCCTACTAAGAAAAGACTGCATAATAATAGAGCGCATAATTTCTGTTTCATTCTTTTTCTCCTTCTTTAAATACTAAAATTGCTTTGGCACTTACCGTGATAGACATTGTAACCAAAAAATAGCCTTCCTTAGCCATGTCATTGGTTTTTTCTTCTACCTTTTTTGCCATCTCTTCGGCCTTTGGGGAATATTCGATTACGACCGTTTTGTACATGGGTTCACCTCCATTCTTTTTAAGTCTTTACGGAATAGTCGTTATACTTTAAAATCTTTTTTCCTTCTATCCAAACTATCTAGTCCTTGCTTTTCTTCATTGTAGCATACGCTTCGTGGGGAATGCAACTAGCACAAAAGAAAAAGACAAACGAATAAAGTTTGTCAAAGATTATTTTGGTATTTCTTAATTTCTTATTGTTCGAGTATTTTGGTAATCCATTGATGACAGTCTTCTTTGATAAGAAGAGATTTTTCAGTTATTTCCAAAACAGGGTCAATATTCTTTTCATTGATTCGTATTAAATGCGTTTTTTCCCAAGCAGATGCCATCTTTTCAAAGGGAAAGCGAATGATGCTTGGAGTGTTAAAGCCAACACCCAATTCAATCAAGAGTAGATTTTTTTCTTTGTTGTCATTTAAAAATCGTTCATAGCTTTGATTTAATTCATGCCAATGATCATCTTCTACGAAATAAGCATCTTTTCTTAAATTTACTTCCATATTTTCTTGACATCTTGGGCATTTGGGAACAAGACTCGTGGGAATTTGGCAGTTTTTGTCTTTTTGTAACATTTCCTTGACAAGAGGCAAATCATCGTAACATTTCTGGTGGCACGCGACAGCACATTGTATTTTGGCTAAAGAGCCTTGAACTTCAAAAACTTTATGGGGATCGAAACCCGCTTTTAAAAATTGGCCATCGACATTGGTGGTAATGACAAAATAATTTTTATCTTTTACTAAGTGATACAACTTTTGATAAGTTTCTTTGGCTTCTACATTATATAAGTAATCAATATGCTTTGCCCAATAACTCCACTTTTCTTCTTCGGTTTTAAAGGGATAAAAGCTAGAAGTATACATATCGGTCATATGGTATTTTTCGACTAATTCAGGAAAATGTTCTTTGAAATTTTTTTCTCCATAATCAAGGCCAGCGGAAGTAGAAAGTCCCGCTCCTGCTCCAATGACAATAGCATCGGCTTCATGGATTAACTTTTTTATATTAGAATAATCGATCATAGTTCTCTTTATCCTCCTTAGTAAATACCACAAAAATCACTTTTTCAAAACAATTGGGGTGCGCTTTTAAATATTCTCTTACCGTTTTGACTGCTATTTCACTGGCTTGTTTTTTAGGAAAACGAAAGACACCCGTTGAAATACTAGGAAAGGCAATGGTTTTTAAGTTTTTTTCTTGGGCGAAAGAAAGACAAGACTGATAACACAAGGCCAGTAAGTCCTCTTCTTTTTTCGTAACTTCGCCGGTAATCATGGGGCCAACGGTATGAATGACATAGTCGCAAGGCAAGTTGTAAGCCTTAGTTATGATAGCTTCTCCTACACTTGCTTCTTTTCCTTTCCTTTGTTCTTGACAAGCAAGACGAAGTCGAATTCCAGCATAGGTATGAATTTGATTATCCAAGCAAGAATGATTGGGTAAAAAGCAACCAAGAAGAGCTGCATTGCCTGGATTTACAATAGCTTCCACTTTTAGGGTTGTAATATCACCCTGAAAAAGAGCCATTTTCCCTTCCACAAAAGGAATCTCTTGTGATGAAATAATCTTTTTTTCTTTTAATTCTAACTGTAATAGTTCATCTTCCAAAGCTAGAATCTCTTCTTTTAAGGGATATGGAGGTCTTAGATTTATGATTCCTCGTAACAGATATCTTTTTTCCTCATAAGATTGCGGAATATCCACATTAGCATTAGCGAACCGTTTTTCTTCTTGGATAAAATAATTTAACAACTGATCTATGATTTTTTCTTTCTGCATCTAATTACTCCTTTTCTCTATATTTTTCGCCAAAGGCGCGCATGCAGTCTAAGACCCCTTTTAATTCTTTCCCTTTTTCCGTTAAAGAATATTCTACTTTGGGTGGTACCACAGGATAAACTTTTCTTGTAATGATGCCATCTTTTTCTAAGTCTCTCAAATTTTCCGTTAATACTTTAGCGGATATTCCAACTACACTTCTAGTTAATTCATTATATCGTTTGGTTCCCGTTAATAAATCTCTTAAAATAATAATTTTCCATTTGTTTCCGATTAAAGATGCTGTATACTCTACTGGACAATTGGTATAGGTTTTTGCCATAATCCTGCCTCCTAGATACATTATAGCCAATTACTTTCTTTTTTATAGTACGCACTTTTTGGTAAGTGTCAAAAAAGGACTATAGTCCCTTTTACTTCTCAGGAAAGAAGAAATTAGCAGTCATTTCCAAATAGTTCTTTCCACTATATTCTTTATATTTTTCTTCCACCTTTTGGATCATTTCCGAAGCACTATGAGCAGAAGAGGCAATTTCTAAGAGGGTTTCTACATAAGAAATCTTTTTTTCTACGGCAGTAATGTCTTCTGGAACATAATGTGAGGTAAAAATCAAATGATAATTTTTTTCTAAATATCCCTTTAAAGTCTTTATCCAAGCTTGTGCTGGAGCTATGCCTCCAAGAATCGAATGACAATCGCTTCCTAGCATATGAGTATAGATACAATTAATTTCAGGGATCTCAATATCATAAGTTTCTTGAGTGGGGATGATGTTCAGTTTTATATCGGCAAGAGTAAGTTCTCCCTTTTCAATATAAGTTGTAATATCATGAATCTTACTATCGAAAGATTCACCAAAAGTTTGGGTGAAGCCATCTATCAAAGCCTTTCCTCCTCCTTGGTGGCCATAATGATCGGCATCATGGGTGGCATACTTATTGACGTTCTCTAAGAAATGCCCTCCTCCCATATGGTAAGCAAGTAAGATTCCCTCTATTTCTACCTTTAAGCTTTTCAGATATTCTTCTAATTCTTTGTTGTTGTCATAAAAGGTAGGCGATTCCATGATGATCATCTTTTTATTTTTTTCTAATAAAATCACTTGATCATTCAAAGCATCTTTCGTGTTATAATTATGTACTTTTATCGTACCAAAGTCATAGATTAATATTTCTCCTTTGGCTAATTTTATTTTTTTCTTTTCCATTTTTTATTTTTCTCCTCTTTTCCAAAGAAAGACGTCTTGTTCTTTGATAATCTCATTTTAAGATGATATTTCTCTTTTAGGAAGAATGCACTTTTTGGTAAGTGAGTTACTTTTGGGTAGAAATTATGGAAAAGAAACCGTTCAAATCATTCAAATGAAGAAAAAAATAGTCAAAGAGCGCTTTGCTTATCATTTCATTCAAATTGAGCAATTTCAACATGAAAGACTCGTTCATTTAATGGTAACGATCTTTATAGGAACTTTGACTTTTCTTATTCTGTTATTTGGGTTCTTACTAGAAATTTCTTGGTTACTCTTTGGCATTTTAAGAGCTAAGTCAGAAGAAAAAGAATAATTTTTCTTTTTTAAATGCCTTTCTTGTCCATCTCTTTCAAGACTTTACGAAATAGTTTTTTCCAGTTTTCAAATGTTAGGAGGTTTAACGCCTCTTCAAAGTCACACCATTTTGCTTTCTCAATTTCACTCTTTTGCCTTTTTATTTCTTCTTCTTTGGCAGTAGCCAAAAACAAAACGGTTGTTTTATCAATTTCATTATTGATGGTATAGTGCAAAGTATATCTTTTCTGCGAGTTTATGAAAACATCTAATCCTACTTCTTCTTTCACTTCTCTTAAAGCGGTTTCTATTTCGGTTTCTCCCTCTTCCATATGGCCTTTCGGAAAACCCCAAAAATTTCTATTTTTTTCATAGATTAAGAGTGCTTTTTGATCTTTTATAATAATACAACCACAACTTGTTTCTTTTTTTAATGCCATAATATCATTCCTTTCTATATTTACAAATCATATTATAGCATTGATATAGGGCCCTCACAAGCGGTTCTTATTTCTCTTTCTTGGGCTTATTTTCTTTTTCCTTCTTACAAAGTTTTTCAAGTTCTTCTTCTATTTTTTTCACCGCTTTTTTCAATGTTTCAACATTACTAGACTCTTCTTTTCCTGCTGCTTCTAGGGTTGTTTTTTGAGAAGCATATGTCTGCATAGTTAACCCAATTAATTGAAGCCAGTTACCAACACTATCTTGTTCTTCGATGGATAGATGTTGACTTAAGATCAAACCAATTAAAAAAGCCGAAGTCGTAAAACTATAGGGTCCTATTTTAAAAACAATCTCTTCCATAATATCCCCTTTTTGTACTATATGCAAAAGACTAGAATT
>CALVJC010000037.1 GCA_944331945.1 uncultured Bacilli bacterium | reverse complement strand
TCTTCTTTTAAAAGATATTTAAAAGTGGAATCATCAAACAATGAAATGTATCTTATGATTTGTCACCTCCTCTCTTTTTTCTTGCAGAATAACAGAAAAGGAAAGAAGGATCAAATGACCAATTTTTTAAATTCAGACAAAAAAACAGGTGAATATTTTATTTTCCCTAGAGGAATTTTAAATATTCACCTACAAATATAGCTCAATTTTAAAAATTGGTACTTTTTTTATTTTTTTGCGTTTCCCATCTTTTTCTCAATCCCTAAATTATCATAAAAAGAATCTAAATCATAAAAAGCATCAGGCAAAACAGATTCTCCCTCTCGATAAACATCTCCTTGAAAATAGGCATGATCCTGATTTAAATTTTCTTTTAACTCTTGATAACGCAAAGATAAAGACTCTTTTGCCTTCTCACTTATATTATAAGGAGCATAGACAATATACAAATATCGTTCTTCAAAATTAGCATTGACGTCACTACCATTCGTAATCAAGGTCAAACCATAATTGGTAAGATCTGGCATTTGGGCATAAATAGAGCGCTTAGGATCATATGGAATATTCGCCTCACGAAACCAATCAGACCAAACAATTTCATTCACAAAGGAATTATCATGACCATCTTCTTCTTCAATCAAATGAGGAGGAACCATACGACAAACTCCAAAAGGATGCTCCTCTCCATTTTCTTCAATCACAATTCCCTTCACATCTTTTACTTCCATAAAATCACCACCGTTATCCCTATTGTATCATGTATTTTAACAAATTCAAACAATCTACTTAGGTATTTTCAAATGATGTCGATAACAAAAATTCCCACAATCCGCATTTTTTAAATAACCATAATAACTCGCCAATACCTGCTCCTCATTTTCCGGATGATATTTTCTTAAATAACGTAACTTACGTCTTAATTTTTGTTTTGTCTTTCCTCGCAACAGAATAAGAAGCTTCTTCCCCTTTAAACGAAACCGATAGCCTAAAAAACAAAAGCCATGATGAACCTCTATAATTTGTGTTTTTTGATTAAAGTGAAGCTTTAACTCTTGTAACTTTTCCACCAATCTCATATAACACATTTGCAAATAATCCCGATCCGGATGAAATAACAAAAAATCATCCATGTAGCGAACATAATATTTTATTCTTAACTTTTCTTTAATAAAATGATCCAACTCGTTCAAATAGAAAACAGCTAAAATTTGACTTGTCATATTCCCAATCGGAAGACCTTTCCCTTTCTGATAATAAGGAATACGATCAAGCTCTTGTAATCGATAAAAAAGATCAGAAACTTGCTTTTCCTCAAGTCTCTTATTTTCTTTATCCACCACTGCTTTTATTTTATGATTAACATAATCATAATCTGTACTAGTAATAATTTCTTTTAATAATTGATAAACATCCGGATCACGAATAATCTTTTTTAATTTTTCAAATAAAATCTCATGATCAATAGAATAAAAATACTTATGAATATCACATTTTAATACATAAAACTTTTCATAATGACACTTTAACTTATTTACATATTTCTTAACATAAAAGATCCCCGCTTTCGTCCCCTTGAGGGGTCTTGTCGCCACATTCATAGGAATTAACTTAGGCTCTATTAAAGGAAATAAAATATACTTACTCACCAAATGATTCACGATCTTATCAGACATAACTTCACTCATAATAATTCGATATTTTGGCTCATGAATCAAAAAAACATGATAAAGTTGATGGCGATATTTTTTCTGTTTTAATACTTCATAAATAGAAAAAAGATTACAAGAGAAAAAAAGTTCAAAAACCAAAAGCTTATTTTTATGATGCGTATTAGTTCTAATAATATGATAAACATCCATTAACTTTTCAATATGAAGTAATGCTTCATACTGATCAAACGGCTCTTTCACTTCTTATCACTCCATAAGCAATTTTTCGAATCTCAATTAAAAAATTACTAATTGATCCATACTTTTTTTCACTAATAATCTTTTTCTTATAACTTACTCTCATATAATAATCAAGCATCGAAATTTTAATTACTAAATCCTTTAAATATTTCATTTTAACCCGATAAACATCTTCAATTCGATAAGAAAAAATACTTTCTATCAATAAATACATCGTCTTTTCAATATTTCTTTTTAATACCACTTCACTCTTAGGATAATTCATTAATTGTTTATTAATATAATGAATTGTTTTTTCACTATTAGAAAACAATTTAAAATCATCATTATCATGAGAGTTCATCAACAAACCCCTTTATTTTTACATAATTCATAGAATCTTTATGAATCAAAAATTCAATTCTTTCCAATAGTAAATCCAAATACAATTTATCATAGTATGACTTTTTCGCTTGTTCTAAAAAAACATAGTATTGATTTTCCTCTTCTTTATAACTAAATTCATCAGTAATAAAATAAGATATTTTTCTCTGTTTCAAATGATTCAATATTTTTTCCAAAGCCGAAAGAGGAAAACCTAATTTATTATCTTTAATTTGATAAGAAAACAAATAATGTAATAATTGAGCATCAGATTCATATGCAAGATAAAAACTACCTACTTTGATTAAGAAAACTGCATCTTGGTGTTCTTTTTTTTGTACTACATAATTTTCTTTTATTTTCATAAATTTCTCCTAATTAATTTCCGATACAGTAATAACTATAAAAAAGATAAAACGTTTCATAGTATCTATATCATATATTCTGGTAACTACCATAGGTTAATCTTGTTTCCAATCAATATGATTATGGCTACCCATTACTTCCTCTTATTATTAACCTTGATCAATAATATTCGGTTCATTAGTAATATTACCAATTTGTAGTAGGAATCTGGACGCACGCCGTTGCCATTTGCCACAGAATTCCAAGGATTCAAATTGCCTGTAGAATTCACGTTCCACACGTTGGCGTGGGCATTCCAAGAATTGAAGTTATACGGCGACAACGAGAAAGAAAAGAAAAACAAAGCCGACATCTATGATTAACCTAATAAATAAACTTATCTAATTTTACTACTACAATACATATCAAAAAGAAGCTGAACGCTCACCGTTGACATCATCCACCACCCGAGCACTAGCATCAATAGCAGCGAAAGAAGACAATGCCAACCGAAAGGCTAACACAATACTCAAAGCGTACAAATGAACCTTTCTGAATTTTCAAAATAATACGATCTAGATGACAAAGCACAACCAAAATCTTATCGGCAGTTCAAAATGATGAGTCATTTTGAACTGAAT